>MFHL01000046.1 GCA_001778595.1 Candidatus Giovannonibacteria bacterium RIFCSPHIGHO2_02_FULL_44_11 | reverse complement strand
CAACAAGTTCAAAAACATATGTGCCTGCAACGGTCGGGTAAGGCCTTTATTCTTGACGGCTCAAAGAGTCAGGACGACGGAGTTGTCCATACTTTCATCTGGAGGCAGGTTTCGGGGCCGTTTAAATTTGTCTTAAAAGAAGGCATTACGGCGTCTTTTACTCCGACCGTTGCAGGCACATATGTTTTTGAACTTGTTGCTACCGACTCAAACAATAGAAGCACCGTTGCGCAAACCAAAACGGTCACGGTAACCGTGGTCCCGGCGTCTACGGCCAAGCCATCCATTCCTCCTGGCGACCCGGACTTTGACCTCAACGCTTTGCCTCCTCCGGGTTCAGGAGACCCGGACTTTGACCTTTTAAATATTGAAATAGCCGGCGGGCTTTCCGAGGACGTAACCGTCCGCGGCTGGGACCCCAAGAAAAAAGAAGAGATAGTCGGTAAGCCCCGGAGCGTTGAGACTACTGATGATCTCAAGATTTATGTTGAGGCAACACTCCTTTCAGACCCTGTTTTGAAAGGTATTAAAATAAAAGAAAACTTTATAGAAGTCGGCACAAGAGAGCCGGGCAAATTTCTTTGGTTAATCCCCGTAGAGATGGACACAAAGGTAGGAGTTTACTTCAACCCCAAAGAATATAATTTAGATAAAAACGTAAAAGTAAAATTCCCGTGGTGGAGCTTTCTTGTAAAAAAATCCGCGCCTACCGCTTCGCTCGAAATCGATATTGACGCCCAAATGGCTTCAAAGATTGATTCATTCACCATCAAGCAAACGGTCAGGGGCTACGCGGAAGCCCTAAGCCTTGTCTCAAACGTCCTTAAAACCCGCCACGACACCGTCAAAAACTCGATAGGGAATATTCGGTAAATTTGCTCCAAAAAACGGCTCACGGAGGGTTGAGCCGTTTTAAAGTTATCCACAAGGTGAACTAGCGTTCACCAAATGGCCTGCTATAATCTAGTCAAGGAAGTTGAAAATTTTAGAATCTTTATCATCAGAGGTTACAAAAATAGCACCTATTTACGTAACCACTATCGCCTCTGATCTACGCATATTCTAGACCATGTCTTGACCCGAGGCGACTTATATTGCATTCCGGGTTTTTTATTTTATTGTTATTAACTAGCTGCTTTTTATTAATATATGTATTACAATGAATTTGAACGTGATTTTATCGAGTTAAAATTTATGAACCACAAATACAAAAGCATAGATCTTTTTGCGGGGATAGGTGGTATTAGGGTTGGATTTGAGCGGGCAGGGTTCGAAACAGTATTTGCGAATGATTTTGACGCATATTGCAAAGCGACATATGATCTAAATTTTGAAAATATACCGCTGACAGTTGCAGATATAGCTGAAGTTAAAAGCAAAAATTTGCCTGATTTTGATATTCTTTTGGGGGGGTTCCCATGTCAGCCATTCTCGATTGCCGGCTATCGGCGCGGATTTCTCGATACTGGACGCGGAGATTTATTTTATGAAATAATCAGAATTTTGAAGGATAAAAAACCGCAAGCAGTTTTTCTCGAAAATGTTAAAAATTTGAAAGCGCATGATGGGGGGCGGACGTTTAATATTATTTCCGAAGCTTTGACAGATCTTGGTTATCATCTAAAGTCGCAAATATTAAATAGTATGGATTATGGAAATGTGCCCCAAAATAGAGAGCGTTTATACATTGTTGGGTTTAAATCAATGGCTGCGCATAACGTTTTTGAGTTTCCAAAGCCTCTTAACTTAACAAAAAAAATATCAGAAATTTTGGACGAGAATGTAGATAAAAAATATTATTATAACGAATCAATTTTATATCCTCAGCTTCTGAAAGCAATTACATCTCGAAATACGGTTTATCAGTGGCGTCGCGTTTACGTCAGAGAAAACAAGAGCGGTGTTTGCCCGACTCTAACCGCGAATATGGGCACTGGAGGACATAATGTACCGCTCATTAAAGATGACAAAGGAATCCGCAAGCTGACGCCTCGTGAATGCGCTAGGTTGCAAGGATTCCCAGATAGTTTTAAACTGCCGAAAGGTCTGCCGGACACTAAATTATATAAACAATTTGGTAATTCCGTTACTGTGTCCGTAATCGGGAGAGTAGCCAGCCAGATTGTGAAAGCACTAGAATCTAAAGAAAATGTTTATAGAAAAACAGACTCAAAAAAGGATCAGCTATTACGAACGCTTGCTTAAAGCTCTGGGTTCTATTTCGGGCTTATTTTCAGATTCGCCTGAGCCCTATCTTGCTTCACGCGCAACAGAAAATTTATTTTGCAAAGCTTTCGATGCAAAAAATCTTTCGCGTTCAGACGCATCAGCTGATGCGTCCAAAGATAACATCGGTATAGGAATAAAAACTTTCCTTGAAAAAAATGGTCAGACAATGCAAAAGATCGCAGAATTTAATAGCGAACACAATATGTTTAGCGCCCTGTCGCCAGAAAAGAAAATTAGAAAAATTGCAAAGCTAAGGAATGAACGCATCGATGCAACAAAAAGAATATACAAATTAGATGAATTAATTTACCATTGTTTAACGCGCAAGGCAGGGAAAATACTTGTTTATGAGACGCCAGCCGACTTAATACAAATAAAAAAGATTAAAGGCTTAAAAGTGGCGGCAAGAGGAAGCTCAATTCAATTTAGGGATTCATTGGCCGAATATAATTTTAGTGTATCAAAGAGCACCCTATTTAAAAGATTCATTACGCCTAGAAAAGTAATTATGGAAATCCCTGTGCGGATTCTATCTGATCCTTTTGATGAGCTTGAAAAATTGATTTCATCGGGGCTGATATTTGCTCCAATTAAAGTGCAACCGCATGTTTTTTTACCCCTTTATTCTAAGAAAAAAGGCATTAAACAAGTGCCTGAAAAGAGCGGTCTTAATCAATGGAATGCGTCTGGGCGCCCACGCGATCCAAATGAAATTTATATTCCTATTCCGGCTTGGATACATAGGAAATTTCCGACATTCTTTCCTAAGCGCGATAAAGTTTTTGAACTTACTTTACCCGACCGCAATATGATGAGCGCTAAGGTTTGTCAGGATAATTCAAAAGCATTAATGAGTAATCCTAATTCTGCTCTCGGCAAATGGCTTTTAAGGGATATTCTAAATCTTAAAGACCGTGAATTGCTTACTTATGAGAAGCTTGAGGAGATCGGCTTGGATACAGTAGTAATCTATAAAATTGACGGCGGACATTACGATATAGATTTTTCTCGCATCGGGTCTTATGAAGGTTTCGAAGTTGAAAATGGAGAAAATGGAAAAGCTGAAACGGAGGCGCTGCAAGGCCAAGACGATGAATAACGATGGATAAAGTTTCAAAGGAACAGCGCAGCAGAAACATGACCGCTATCCGAAGCACGGACAACAAAACTACAGAAATTGAATTCATAAAATGTTTTAAGAAAAATAAAATTGCAGGTTGGCGAAGACACGTGAGGGGCGTGCTGGGCTCCCCAGATTTTATTTTTCCAAAGAGAAAACTAGCCGTGTTTGTAGATGGCTGTTTTTGGCATGGATGTAAGCAACATTGTATTCTCCCTAAAAGCAATAAAAAATATTGGCTGCCAAAAATTGAAAACAATTCCCGCCGTGACCTTCGAAACCGTGCAAAACTCCGCAGGCGCGGCTGGAAAGTCATTCGAATTTGGGAGCACGAAATAAAGAAAAATCCAGAAAAAATTATTGTAAAAATCAAGCGAATGCTTGTTTAATATCTAAAACGAGCTAAAATTTTATTATGAAAAAAGAAGACCAAAAATGGACGCGAGAACAAACAATAATTACATTCAACTTATACTGCAAAATTCCTTTCAATAGGGTTACTTCAAACCACCCTGATATATTAAAAATTGCCAAAATAATCGGACGGAGCGCAAATTCGGTAAAAATGAAAATAGGCAACTTCGGAAGCTTTGACCCAGAGCTGAAAAAAAGAGGAATTGTCGGATTGGTTAATGCAAGCAAGCTGGATGAAGAAATTTGGAATGAATTTAATAATAATTGGGAGGATTTAGCGTTTGAAAGCGAAAAGGTTTTAATGAGTTTTGAGGAAAAGGATATTTTAAAAAGCGAGTTGCTCGTCGAGGATGATTTTTTATACCAGAGGGCATGGAAAAGGAAAGAGTGGTAAAGACTAGAATAAATCAAAGTTTTTTCCGGCAAACAGTGCTATCAGCCCATAATTTTTCGTGCTGCATTACTGAGATTGATATTCCAGAGCTCCTTATAGCAAGTCATATAATTCCTTGGACCGTTGCGGGTAAAGATAGACTGAATCCTAGAAACGGACTATGTTTGAATGCTTTACACGATAAAGCGTTCGATATAGGATTGATGACAATTACGACAGATTTTAAGATAAAAATATCACCTAAATTACTTAAAAAGCCAAACGTGCCTATCGAAAAATGGATTTCTAGCTTTGACGGCAAAAATATAATAATCCCAGAAAGATTCGTTCCAACATCCCAATTTCTTGAATACCATAATAAAAATATTTTTCAGAAATGATCTACAGAACCACATATATTCGGCCAAATATTACGATTGAACACGAACGTATCGGACAAAAAAAGTTTTACGTTTTTAACCACAAAGGAATTAATTATAAAGTCTTTCAATCATTGAGAAAATTGCGGCAATTTCTTGAAAAGCGTTGCGAAACTTGGATTTTCGAGTGCGCCTCGGAAAAAGAATTAGATAGATTTTATAACCCATGACCCATAAAGAAGCTTTAGACATTTTGCTCGCGATGCTCAAAGAGAAGAATTTGAGCGAAGAGGAAAAGGAAGCCGTAAGGACAGCGGTGGGGGTGTTGTCGTTCACGTATTTGGCGGAGAAGAAAATAGGGCGGAAAAACAAAAAGAGGGAACTCTAACCCCTATCATCTCTAATTCGTTCGAATAAGCGAATAGAAGAATACTTGGCAAAATCCATTACCTATCTTTTCTTGTCTATCTTCTCTAATTCGCGCGAATGGTAGAATAGTATGACGGCGCTAAATCTGATATATTTGAGACATGGGAATACTTATGGCTATCGTGCTTCAGTCAATTACGGTTTTTATTTTGCTCTATTTAGTGAACAGCAATCTTTTCTTAAATAAGAAAAATTATATAAACGTGCTTATTTTGTCGGGATTTCTCGTCACGGTCAACCTTGTCGGTTCGCTATTTGGTTTTTTGGGTTCCGCGGTTTCCGGAATAATCGGCTTGTTGGTCATTATGAGAGCCTTGGGATATGATCTCGGCGGAGCAATATTATTTTCACTCGGGCTCGGCCTGCTGAATTTTATTGTACTCGTATTGATAGGCGGCATATAAAATAACTACCCCTATCATCTCTAATTCGAGCGAATGGTTGAATAGATAATGGTGGGTATGCTAATATGCGTGCATGAGAAATTCAAAAGACTTAAAGCCGCTGGAAAGAACATTAAAGGCACTGGCCAATAAACGGCGCCTCGCGATTTTAGAGTTTTTAAAGAAAGTTGAAGAGGCGCCGGTAGGGGATATTGCGGAGGAGATCAATTTATCTTTCAAGGCCACTTCGAAGCATTTGTCTATTTTATTCTCGGCGGATATCGTGGAACGTGAGCAGAGAAGCCTTCAAATGTGGTATTCAATCTCTACGGCTCAGCCTGCGGCATCAAAAACAATTGTCCAATTTCTCTAACGTTCTCTCATCTCTAATTCGCGCGAATAGGCGAATACGGAGGAATACACTACACTTCAACATGGCTCAGTGCAGGCGAAAAACACTTTAAAATAGACATAAAAAACGGCTCACATAGGTGAGCCGTTTTTAAAATCTCACTATGCTCAAAAAGCCGGTGTTACAGAAGGCATTTAGTGGGGAGGCGTAGATATTCACAGTGTTTGTATGCATTGCTTGACTAGATTTATACAAACTGCTACACTTTGTATACATTGTAAAAAAGATATAAACAAACTATGAAACCCCTTCAAATAGGCCTAAATAAAGAACAAAAAGAGGGCTTCAAAGCCTTTATTCCCAACCACTTCCCTATAAAGGGCGGATTTGAATTTGACGCTAAAATTATAAAAAAAAGTAACGAAGCAACACGATTACTCGGAAAGCTTGATGGAATTACCAAACTTCTTCCTGATGCCGATTTCTTTTTACTAATGTACTTGCGAAAGGACGCGGCATCTTCAAGCCAGATTGAGGGAACGATGGCGACGATGGTAGATGCGATTGAAGCAGAAGTACAGACAGGCACCAATATCCCGGAAGATGTAGATGATATTTTGCATTACATTAAAGCGCTCAACTATGGTATGAAACGAGTTACTGATGATAATTTTCCTATCACGCTTCGTTTTATTTGTGAATTGCACAAGCAACTTATGCATCATGCCCGAACGACTCATCATGCATATCCTGGAGAATTTCGACGCAGTCAAAATTGGATTGGCGGGACCAAGCCGTCGAATGCACGATTTGTCCCGCCGCCGGTAGAAGATATGCATCGCGCGCTTAGTGATCTTGAGAAATTTATTCATTCAGAAGATTTAGCGCTGGATATTATTAAGGCAGGCTTGATTCACGCGCAATTTGAAACCATCCATCCATTTACCGACGGCAATGGCCGTACGGGGCGAATGTTAATTACTTTTTTTCTTTGGAAAGCAGGGCTTTTAGAGAAGCCCGTGCTTTTCTTGTCTTCTTTCTTTAAGAAGCATCAAAAGATTTATTATGAGAGGTTAGCAGATTATCATAGCGAGGAAGGGAAAATTGAAGACTGGATTAATTTCTTTCTTGAAGGCGTCATTGAGATTGCTAATGAGGCAATTATTACTGTAGAGAAGATTACAATACTGCGAGAAAAGGATATGCTTAAAATTCAGAAACTTGGTAAACGCGCTTCAGAAAGCGCAGCTTTAGTATTGCCGAAATTATACGCTCAACCAATCGTTAACCCGCCTTTTGTTCAAAAATGGACTGGCTTTACTCGAGCCGGAGCCCAAGCTGTCATTGATCGGTTTATTGAGATGGGCATTCTATCTCCAAAAGACAAGGACAAAAAATATGGTCAATCTTATATTTACAATAAATATGTTGATATTTTTAGTGATGAAAATTAAGCAGATATGAACTAAGCGGAAACAAAAAATAATATGCTCACAAAATCTAATTTTATGAAATATCTGGAGTGCCCTGTCTATTTGTGGATGGCGGTGCACCGGCCGGATTTGTTGCCGCTTGACTCGCCCGATTTGAAGCTTCGCTTTGCAATGGGTAATGTTGTGGACGATTTTGCACGCAAGTTATTTGAAGGAGGTCAGGAGGTAAAAGGTTTCAATAGCGAAGGATGGAAAAATACGCAAAAGCTAATCGCAGACGGGGCAAAGCTGCTTTACCAGCCGACAGTTGTTGCGGGCGAGCTTACTTGCAGGGCGGATATATTGGAAATGGAAAATGGCGTTTGGTCACTTAATGAAGTAAAGTCCGCAACGTCGGTTAAGGGTCATTATCCGTTTGACGTCGCATTTCAGAAAATATGTTTTGAAAACGCCGGTATAAAATTGGCTAGGACGAATTTGATTTATATTAATAATAAATATGTCCGCCAAGGCGAGGTAGAACTTAAAAAACTTTTTGCCGTGGAAGATATTTCGGAAATAGTTGATGAGAAAATGGACGAAGTGAAAAAACTTGTAGAGCTGGCGCTTGTTGTTGCCAATAGGAAAACAGCTCCCGACACAAAGTTTTTGGCAACGTGCCCCAACCCCAAATCTTGCGCGTGGCTTGAAATTTATAACGAGTCTGTTGGGAAGAAGCCGGTTAAAACTATTATTGAGGAAACAACCGATGCTAAAGGTATAAAAAAACAATTGGATGCCTTGGAGTACCCGCTTTATTTTTTGGATTATGAAACTTACGGGCCCGCAATTCCGCTATATGACGGAACTAGGCCATATCAAAATATTCCGTTTCAATATTCGTTGGGATTAAAAAAAACACCCGATGCCGAAACTACCTATACTGAATTTTTGGCCCGTAAATCTGAGAACCCGGTCCCGGCGCTGCTTGCACAGCTTAAAAAGGATTTGGGTCCAACGGGCAGTGTAATCACTTGGAATATGTCGTTTGAAAAGGCCCGTAACAATGAGATGGGCATCGCGGAACCGTCTTATGCGGAGTTTCTAAATGGCGTAAACGACCGGGTATTTGATTTGATGCCCATTTTTAAAATCAAAAACCAACTATATGTGAGAAATGATTTTGAAGGAAGTCATTCTTTAAAAGCAGTCGTGCCTGTAATGTGCCCGGAGTTGTCTTACGATAATTTGGCAATTCAAGAAGGGGCCACGGCGTCCGCATCATGGCCAATTCTCACTGGAGATACGGTTTCGGCTACTGAAAAAGTGAAGCTCGCTGACGATATGCTGAAATACTGCAAACGTGATACGGAAACTATGGTTTGTATATTAGAAAAGTTGGAGGCCGAGATAAATGCAAACGCTTGTCTATAACTTTTCCTCGCCAAATCTATTCTCAAATTCTTAAGAACATTGGAACAGATAATTAGTTAGCCAGATAAATAGGCAGGAAATCCGGACCCAAAAGGAGAAGATAAAGAGCCGTTGCGTTTTTGGCATTGGGGAGATAGTATTGGTTTAGAGTTCGATGCCGGGTCTTATGAAAGGGCAAGACAATTAATATGTTTACGGAATTTGAATTCACAATTTTTGTTCTGGCGATTGCCGGGCTGATAAACTTTTTACACAGGCCGATGTCCGAGGCGGCCGAGAGCCGTAGGTTCAAACGCGAGAAAGCAAAGTTCAGGCAACAAATCGAAAACGGCATCCGCTCCAACAAACCTCCAATGCATATGGCCTACAATGGCGGGTTTCGAATAGACGCTGAAGATTTCATTGAAACAGAAAATTTCCGGAAATTACTCAAAAACACAAAAAAATAGCGGCTCGCATGGCGAGCCATTTTTTTATGTTAAAATTGGGGCATGAGAACTTATCCGGAATTTTATAGCTCAATTGCAAAGCCGGGTTTTGCCCCGCCTCCGTGGGTCTTTGGCGTCGCCTGGAGCATTATTTATCCGCTTTTTGCGGCGGCAATTATTTATACGTTCGTACTTGCTTACAAGGGCAGGGCGCCATGGAGATACTTCGGGGTATTAATCGCTAACCTCGCGGCCAACCTGCTTTTTACGCCGGTTCAGCTTGGACTCTCCGCTTTTTGGCCGGCGAGCGTTGTTATTTTAGTAGTTCTCGGAACATTGGCGTATTTTGAATGGGCCATATGGAAATATTCAAAAACAATTTTTTTCCTGCTCTTGCCGTATTTGTTGTGGGGCGCATATGCCACAGTCCTTCAGTTGTGGGTCTCGGTGATAAATTAGATTTCACAGATAATTAATAAATATTTGTTTATATTCTCAAATTCTTAAGAACATTGGAATAGATAATCAGTTATGGGATATGTGCCAAGCTTGAATGCCGGCGGGGGAGTGTGGTAGAGTGCTTTATGCAAAAAACCAGACAATTGGAAAGAATCGTTAAAGGATTTGCCAACCATAGGCGCATTGAGATAATGGCGTTGCTCGACAGGTCTCCGGAATTGTCGGTATTGGAAATTTCAGACGCATTGAAGATAAATTTTAAAACAGGGTCAGAACATATTCGCCGGCTTGCGGCGGCTGGGCTGGTAATGAAGAGAAACGAGGGGAGTTCAGTTCGCCACGCCCTGACTCACATCGGCAAGTTTATTCTGAAATTCTTAAGAACATTGGAATAGACATGACTCAGGCTGAAGCTCTATTAATATTAAAGACGGGCGCGAATGTTTTTTTGACGGGCGAGCCGGGGTCGGGGAAGACGCATACTATAAATGAATATGTGTCTTATTTGCGCGGACAGGGAATTGAGCCCGCGATAACCGCGTCCACCGGGATTGCCGCGACCCACATCCGCGGAATGACTATACATTCCTGGAGCGGGATAGGAATAAAAAATAAACTGGATAAATATGATTTAGACAGGATTGCCTCAACGAAGCATATTGTAAAGCGGGTTGGGCGCGCGAAAGTACTGATTATAGATGAAATATCCATGCTTTTGCCGGAAACATTTTCGATGGTTGATGCGGTTTGCCGGGAGATAAAGCAGAGCAATGAACCTTTCGGCGGCATTCAGGCCGTTTTAGTTGGAGATTTTTTTCAGTTGCCTCCTGTGGTGCGGAAAAATATTGAAGATGACAGACAGGAAATTATTACTTATGACGAAGAGCCTCCGAGGTTTGCTTATTCTTCCGCGATTTGGAAGAAGATAAATCCGTTTATTTGCTATCTGACCGAGCAATACCGGCAGGACGACAAAGATTTTCTAGGCGTTCTCTCCGCAATACGTAAAAATATTTTTAATGAAGACCATTTACGGCATATTGAAAAAAGGAAGATTGTGGCGCACCAAGTTCCAAAGGACGCACCGAAATTATTTTCGCATAATGCCGATGTTGACCGTGTCAACGAAGAAATATTGAGGAAACTTCCCGGAAAGGAACAAATTTTTAAAATGAATTCCCGCGGGCCACAACCGATGGTTATGGCGCTAAAGCGAGGATGCCTTTCTCCCGAGACATTGCGCTTAAAAGCCGGCACGGCGGTAATGTTTACAAAAAATAATCCGAAAGAAGGGTTTGTGAACGGTACTTTGGGCAGAGTGGAGGGTTTTAGCAGTGCGAATATACCGATTGTAATTACAAGGAACGGCAGAAGGATTGAGGTTGGCGCGGAGTCTTGGGCGATGGAGGAGGGGGGAAAGGTTCTTGCGTGGGTAATGCAGGTGCCTTTGCGCCTTGCCTGGGCGATTACGGTGCATAAAAGCCAGGGCATGAGTTTGGACGAAGCGGCAATGGACCTTCATGATGTTTTTGAATATGGGCAGGGATATGTTGCGCTCTCCCGCGTCCGCAGACTCTCCGGCCTCCATTTGCTCGGCTGGAACGAGCGCGCGTTTCAGGTGCATCCGGAAGTTTTGGAGGAAGATAATGTTTTCCGGGCGCGGTCGGAGGAAGCGTATCTCGCGTTCGAAAAATTAGGGAAAGACAAAATTGCTGAAATGCATAAAAACTTTATCCGCGCCATTGCCCGTCCGTAAGCTGGTATACATTGGCCAAAAAAAATTATAGAATAAAAGCATGATAACAGCCCTTATTCTTGCGCAGACGGTTTTTTATATTACGGTGTCTACGGCAATAATTGCCGTAGGGGTATTTTGCGGGGTTGTCGCATACCATCTGATACACATAACCCGCGAGTTGGAAGGGCTTTCGCACAATCTCCACAAAGCCTCGGGCGAAGCTGGCGAGCGGATAAATGATATTTTAGACAGGCTTTCGGACCTGTCTATACTTTCGTATTTTTTGAAAAAAGGTCGGAGAAGTCATTTTAAAAAATAAATTATAAATAATAAATAAAAAAATAATATGGCAAAAAACAGAGGAAAACTTATAGAAGGCGCGCTGATAGGCGCGGTTTTGGGAGTGGCCGCAGGGATGCTCCTTGCTTCGGAGCAGGGAAAGAAAATAGAAAAGAAAGCCGGAAAAAATATCAAAAAACTTTCGGGAGATTTTTACAGATATCTCGCTCCGCGGGTCAAGAGCCTGAAACGGATGGGTGAGGCGGAATTTAATCTGCTTGTGCGCGAAGGAGCGAAGAAATATGCCAAAGCCAAAAAATTGTCTTTGAAGGAGGAAAAAATGCTTGTTGCAGGCGCAAAGCGCTCATGGCATCAGCTAAAGAAGCATTTAAAGTAAAAGGGTATTCAGGAAAAAATTGGCGGGATAAAGCATATGGAGAACAAAGAAAAAACCACCGCTTATATTTTATTGTTCATAAATATCGCGATAATCGCCGCGGCGGAGCTGACCGGCGAAGGGAAGCTTTTTTTTGAGAGCGGTCTTGTCCACAGCATCGCAATTCTTTTTATTATCGGCGTGGCCATGTCCCTTTTCAGGCAATATTATTTTGCCGACCCGATATTTAAGAAATTTTTAAACGCCTGCCTCGTTGCGTTTGCCGTGTTCAGCGCGTCCCACGCCTTTGAATTTTTTATGTATAGGTTTGCCGGAAGGTATGAAGATCATGTTTTTGCCGTTACTATTAATTTTTGCCTAATGAGCATTTTGATAATGATATCCGGAAGCGAGATATTCCTCCGCGCGTATTTCGGGCACAAGCGTGCGCGCTTTCCGTTTTTGCTTTCAAATATTGTCATCGCCGGCATTGCGGTTTTTTCTACGCTCCTATTTTTTGACAATGTATTGGTTTCCCTTGAGCCGGAAAACGCCGCGCCGTATCTTTATTCGCTGGCCGTGCTCGCGGCGGCGTTTCTCTTGTGGAGGCGGATAAATCTTCTTAAGCATTCTCTGCCCCAGCTTACGGGATTTTTTAAACTTTTGGCGTGCATGGTCGTTTTCGTGGCGCTTTCAGCCCTTTCTTATTCTTTATATGACATTATTAAAGAGTTTTTGGGCATGCCGGATTATCAGATTGTATATTTGAGTCATTTTATATTTTACATTGGAATGAGCCTCGTGTTCCTTGCGTTCCAGCGTTTGGAAAATGTCGGAGGGGGAGTCGTTGACGATATTAAGAACCGCGAAATAGCGTGAATTTCGCCAATGAAGCGGTAGCTAGAGCATCTCCTCGGCGTATCTCTCCACCGGAGCGAAATTGTCCGTGAAAATACCCGCGTCCCGCGGAATATCTTTTGTCCAAAGGTGCGAAAGATAAGACTGCATTTCGG
>MFHL01000045.1:612-13504 GCA_001778595.1 Candidatus Giovannonibacteria bacterium RIFCSPHIGHO2_02_FULL_44_11 | reverse complement strand
CAATAACTCGTTGGCTCATTCTTCAATAGGCACGCCGTTACGGTGTCGTCTTGCGACGAACCGCTTCGACTCCTTGTAGGCATATGGTTTCAGGTACTATTTCATCGCCCTCACCGGGCTACTTTTCAACTTTCCCTCACGGTACTTGTTCACTATCGATGATAAATGGTATTTAGCCTTACCCGCTCGTGCGGGCAGATTCCCCCGAACTATACATTTTTCGAGGTACTCAAGTAAGGTCCAAAGAATATAGATTGATTTTCGCTTACGGGGCTATTACCCTCTTTGGCCGGCCTTTCCAGGGCCGTTCTACTAATAATCCAATTTTCTTCATCATTAAAGACTAGGACCAAACTTACTACTTCCGCGACTTCCACTTAATAAATTAAATAAAAATCGGGATCTGGGCTCTTCCCTTTTCGCTCGCCGCTACTAAGAGAATGGACAAATCTTTTTTCCAAACATTGAAATTTCAAACGCTTGGAAAAAAGTTTTGCATTGTTTTCTTTTCCTCTAGGTACTGAAATGTTTTACTTCCCTAGGTTCGCTCATACGATTTTTTAAAACCGCAGAATACCGAATTAAAATTTCGGCATAGGTTTCCCCATTCGGAAATCTTCGGATCAAAGGTTGCTCGACACCTCCCCGAAGCATATCGCCGTCACGCCGCGTCCTTCTTCGCCCATATATCTCGAGTCATCCGCCATACGCCCTTATATCGCTCTTTACGCGATCGCCACAAATTTGTCCGCCGCATAGCGGACACGGTTGTGGTCCAACCGTTTTGTTAGAAAATGCACTTACGAATTTATCCCGTTAGAGAATTTACAGCCGTCTAAAATGTCACTAACGACTTCTACCTGCATAGAAATCTTTTGTAATACTAAAGACCGATATAAATTCTCTAACGGGATTTACTCCCGGACTCCGACAAAAAGACCTCTCAACCCCGCAACTGCGGGGCAAACTGGAGTATCCGGGTTAAGATTTCAAAGAAGTTCTTCTGCCCTCCTTCGCTAAAGCTACGGACGGGCCAACATATGCATAGCATATGAGACAAACGGATGTAAACCTTTTTTAACTTAAAAACCCGCCGTGGAGGCGGATTCTAGGTATCAGCTAAAAAAAAGCTAGTGCCCACCGCAGCCTCCAGATTGGTTAAAGTTGAATTGGTTAAACATAGTTTGTGTAAGGCCATTATACTCCTCCTATAAATGGCGTCAAGTGCCTCAAAATAGGGGTATTTTGGGGTTAAATGTGGATAACAAAGCACAAAGCCCCGCATAAAGCGGGGCTTTGAATACAATTTCAGAAAAATTTAGCGTGATGAAATATCGCTCTTCAGTCTGTCCAAGAATTTGGAAGCGTGTTCTTTGCCGCCCAAGCCAAAAGCGAGGCCTCCTGCCAAAGCGAGCATCGCCACGAACGCGGTAAACAATGTCTGAACGAACGGTCCGGCAATACCCAGTTGGTAAAGCGCGGTTAATATCGCAAAAATCCAGATTGACCATTTAGCCATTCCTCCCAAAAGCCCTGACGAAGGAAGGTGCGCCGCTTTCGCGGAGCCTTCCACGACTTTTTGGGCCACATCAGACAACAAAGCCGCGGCCACCAATATCAAAGCGGCAACGATTATCTGCGGAATGTATACCAAGACAACTCCTCTTAAAAATTCCGTCACCTGCGTAAGACCGAATACGTCTATCGCGGCGAGCACGAATACCAAGATAACAAACCAGCGCACTAATCCGCCAAGAAATTCTCCCGCATTGAGCTTCATTCCGGCTCTTTCCAAGGGCTCTTCTGCACCGACGCTCTTTAGCGCAACGTCTACCTTAAGGGCTTTAACGATTTGTTCAACAACCTTGCCCAAAGCAACTGCGACTACCCAGCCGATAATAAAGATGACAAGAGCAATTATCAGCTTTGGAACAAATAGGACTACTCCCATCCAAAGCTCTTGGAATGAATTGTTCAGAACATCACCCCATGTTTGTACTATCATATATAGTTATTTATTTGTTTAATTTTTTGACTATTAATCTATTTAACAAGAGGCCTCGAGAACCCCTCGTTCTATGACCAAAAATAAGCCTATTTATCGACCACGGGCTTAAAATCGGGCCTTTAGCCTTATTTTATCATAAATAGCCCTCTCCTGTGGGCAGGTTGTGGATAAAGGCTAAAGCCTAAAAACTCTTGTATTTAAAAGCTAACACTGCTAAAACTTAGTCAGAAAGCGGATAAGCCTAGTGTTTAAAAGCGCAAAAGAAGAAATTGAAAAAAATAAGAGGCTTGTTGCGGATACAAAAACCGCGATAAACGCGCTCATCAAGAACGGCAAAAAAATCCATATAATCTGGGATTTTGACGGGGTTTTGGCGGACAGCAGAAGCGACGATGTGTTTAAACTGCTTAATTGCGATATCAAAAAATATTTTGAATACGAAGAGCGCCTGCTTTTCCAAAGCCCCGGACCGGGTCAATGGCTTCTGCCAATAGCGCACAATACCGGCGCAGGAATACATTTTCCGCCTGAACAATTTACGCAGGACATCGTAACGGCGCGTTCGAGTTATCCGGCAATGAGAGTGCAAATATTCTGTCTGTCATGGAACGTGCCGACCAGATGGATGCTTTTTCTCGGACATCAGCCGAAAGAAGGGTCTTACCGCATTATTTTAGAATCGTTAAAGCCGGACCCTGATACGCATATTTTTTGCGTGGACGATTCCCAAAAGCATATCGACACATTCAACAGCGTGTGCGCCGAACTGAACATGGAAAGCCGTTCAACAGGAATATTTTCACCGGCCATACGAGCTTACACAAAAACCGAGCTGAAAAAACATATTAAAAGCGTTTTGTCGGCCAAAGGGAAAAAACCTTTGCGGGTCAGGGATCCTTCCGATGATATGCGCGGATTTATCGTACTGCCTGATGGAATTGTTCAATTCCGGGAACAGATTAATGGCGCGGTAGACCGGCAAAGCACGGAAGGTCACACGGCTGAACTGCGCAATGCTTTTGTAAATGCATATGGAGAAGTTGGTATCGGGCGCTTCAAAACCGAAATAGAACTGGAAGACGCGATGCGTCAATTTATCATAGATAAACACACATAAAACAGAGAGTTATCCGCCCTCTGTTTTTTTAATTTGGTACTGCAGACGTTGTGCGCCCTGGAGGTATCGAACCTCCGACCCCTGCAATGTGAATGCAGTGCTCTACCACTGAGCTAAGGGCGCAAGTTATTATTGAAAGTAAACCATACCAATAATCGCAAAAATAAATACTACCATCGCTATTGAAGCAGGCTTATACCAAAAAAGGGCTTTGAAAATACGCTCCGTTAAAATGGGGTCTGCCGACGACTTAAGGTATTCGCCCAACATTCTAAACAATAAGCTTGTATTTACGCCGTAAAAAGTATATACATCTTTATTTATAACAGACTTATAAAGTTCAAAATAATTTTTCTTTAAAAAAACCAAGAAATTAATAATAATTAAAATGCCGTGTAATCCGATCAGGAAACTTAAAATAGAAACTGTGATCAAAATCATCGCTTATTTAATCCAACCCCAGTTTATTTATCAAAAATTCGTGCGGAAAATCCAAAAGGTCGCGGAGAAGTTTGTCGTGCATTGATATCCGATGATCAAATTCCAGCGACGAAAGCACGGCCCAATTGAGCTCCTTGCCTATTTCAGATTCAAGTTCGCGGATAAAATGCTCTGCCTGCCCTTTTTTAAGGTCGCCCACAACCAAAATATCAAGTTTGGTGCCGTCTCCCCTGAATCCGCCCTGAAGGTCGTCGGAAAATACTCCGCCCAAAGCGACCAATTTTATTTTACCCCTGCTCCTGAAAAATTGCGTCATTTTTTCGCGCGATATCGGCCGCGCCGTAATCAATAAATTACGCAGAGCCAAAATTAAAGGGAATGTGGAAGAAAGCTGCCGCCCTTCCACCTTTTTTTTGAATATTCTTATTTTATTGCGTCTTTTTACCTCTATCCGGTCGCGCCGTGCCGTTTTCTTGATAAAACCAAGGGAGGTCAGCGATCTCATCTCACCTGATACGGCTTCCGGCGAAGCTTTAATTACCTTCGCCGCCTCCAAGGAAGTAAACACTTTCTCGGGAGAAAGCAAAAACAACCTCAAAAGCTTGACCCTAGTACCGGACCCGAAAAGTTTTTCTAGTGTTGTCATTTATGTTTTAAAATAAGCCAACCTATTTTTATCGCGACATGTCTGTCAATAAAACTAGTTTGGCTTATTTTTTTACTTAATTCAACTACACAAACCCGGTAATATAAGCTAAAATATATCTATTGACAATATTAATGTAATATGATACACTTCTAACTAGAACTGGCAGACCTTTGGCGCAGGGCGGGTTACCAGGCCCATAGGTCGTGCATTCCGAACTCATGCTTCGGGTGCAACAGCGTTTAATAAAAACCCAAGGGGTAGTCAAACGGCTACCCCTTTCCCATTTCTATTACCTTTATTTCAACTCAACAGTGGCACCGGCATCCTCCAATTTCTTTTTCAGTTCTTCGGCCGCGGCCTTGTCCATGCCTTCTTTTACAATTTTCGGCGCCGCGTCAGCCACTCCTTTTGCCTCGGCTAATCCAAGGCCCAAAGCCTCTCTCAAAACCTTGATAACGGCGATTTTTGTGCCTCCGGCCGATTTCAATTCAAGGTTGAAAGTGCTCTTCTCTTCTTTCGCTTCCTCTCCCCCTCCGGCAGCAGCAGCCATTACTGGCATCGCTGCTGATACGCCAAATTTCTCTTCGATTTTTTTAACCAAGTCCGACAATTCCAAAGCCGTAAGCTTTGATACCTCTTCCACAATTTTTTCTAAGTCTGCCATATATTTATTATTTAACTATTAATTTTGACCTTTTTGTTCGCCAACTTTATTTAATACTCTCGCTAAACTAGCTACCGGCTGGGAAAGCATAAATGCGAGCTGTGTAAGCAATACTTCGCGCGACGGAATAGCCGCGAGTTTTTTTACTTCCGCCGCGTCCACCCACGCCTTATTCCAAATTCCGCCGATTATTTTTAAAATATCTTTATTCTTTTTGGCAAAATTGGCAATCTCCCTGGCAACCGCCAAAACAGAGTCTTCGTTTTTTCCGCCCGTAGCAACCCCTATCTCGCCTTCAAGTTTTGCCTTATCAATTTCCAGTCCGGTCTCCTTTGCGGCAACTCCGAGCAAAGTTTTTTTTGCCACGAAATAGCTTCCTTCCGCTTTCCGGAGCGCACGGCGGAGCAAAGAAGCTTTTGCCACCGAAAGTCCGTGGAAATTCAGAAAAACGGCAAAGTCGGACGAGCCGAGCTTGTCTTTTATCATTTTTACCGACTCTTCTTTTTGTTTTCGTGTAATCATATTTTCTTGTTATAAAACGAATAAAACGGCCAAAAGCCGTTTCCTTTACCTAGCGAGGGCTTAAAGTATGCCTGCCTCGCGTCTACGGCTTATGAAAGAAGGTTAGCAGATTAAGATAATAATGCAAGTCCTTGACAGATTAAACATAATTATGCTAAATTAGCTTTTAGAAATCTTTATATTTTGGAGGAAAAATATGCAGATCATTGAAAGGCCTGTAAAGACGGAAAAATATCCGCTCTATCAAACACCGCCGGTTGTCATTAAAGTCGATAAAAACGAATCTGTAATGAAACTCGCTGTGCGTATTGCCGTTGGAGCAATCCTTAACTCGCCAATCGCAGTAGGGATGGGAGTGTTACAGGAAAGCGAATTTAATATGTGCCCAGTAAGCTTAGAAGACATTGATTCGCTGGTTAAAGAGGTCGAACAATACGGCAAGCTAAATATCGATTACTGGAAGGGCCGGCCGGTAAAATTACATCTTCGGGCAGAAAACGATAAGATAATTATCAATACCGTCGGATGGACTGATAGGTGGAATTGCATCGGAAACCAGCATACTCTGGAGTTTGTAATTGATGTTTTAGATGAAGTTATCAGTTGGGCTACAAATTGGAAGACGCCTGAAACGTATTTTAATAAATATGTTCTTACCAAAGCCGAAGTTGCGGAAACGGCGAAAAAACCGAGTTTACCGGGTAGAAAGCCAAATGCAGTTCAAAATATCTGGAAAGTTGATTTCGATCGTTTTTTATGGCTTGTGGAGTATATCGAAGAGCCCTTCCCTGAAGACATTCTGCACCGTTTGAAGATTTTTTACCGCGCTTTTAATCCGTACGAAAAAAAGATTTACATTAGCCATGAAAATCTTCTAAGTTATCCGAAGAACGAGGTTGATTCGTTCAGCGTTAAAGCCGCTGTAGTTTTTCCAAACCGTTATGGACATATCCTGGAGATAGCCTTAGAACACACGGGTAATCGCCGCTCTTCACTTGACCTGGGTTTTCTTGAAAAAAAAGAAAATACTCATAAAATCTCTGTGCCTCTATGGAATCTTAACAGGTCCAATCTTGGTGTTCCGTATTATAAAGTTTTCGATTCAAAACATTAAGCCCCTTCGGGCTTTTTTTATTTATCCCCAAAGCAACATGTATGAGGCGGTGATTGCCGCGGTCTCCGCACGGAACGTAAGGCGGCCCAAAGAGACTATCTCAAAGTTTTGATTGCGATGCGCGGCAAATTCTTCGCGCTCTTCCCATCCGCCCTCGGGGCCGATAAATAAATTGACTACGCGCTCGCCCACCCCGCGTATCATGTTTTCTTTTTCGGCCGTGGAAGCAAAATAAGTTTTTACACTCGATACTCGAGCATGTTCCACCGCTTTTTCAAAAAAGAGCACGTTTTGTAATTTTGGGATTAACGCTCTTCCTGATTGCTCGGCGGCTTCTTTTAAAATCGCGTCGCACCGCTCCTGATTTAAGGTTTTCTTTTCTGACCTGGCTGATAGTACGGGAATAATTTCACTTACGCCTATTTCGGTTGCTTTAGCCAGCACCCACTCAAAATTATCTTTTTTTATCAAAGATTGATATAAAACCAATTTTCTTGAAGGCTCGCGAGTGTTTTCAATGCGCTCTCTAAACATGAAAGTGACGCTCCCCGTTTCAATCCCCTTAATCTCGACTATATAGTCATAGCCGACATACTCTGATTTGTCGCTGAAAAAAGCGATTTTATCGGATTTCTTCAGCCTCAAAACATCGCGCATCTGGTGCACCATGGCGCGGTCCTTGATTATTGTTATCTCTTTATCGGGTTGTCCCGTAAAATAAAATCTATGCATTTGAAATTATTATTACAAATTCCCCCCTTTGCTTCTCGCCCTCAAAATATTTTTCAGCGTCAGACAATGTCCCGCGGAAAACTTCTTCATATATTTTTGTAAGTTCCCTTCCGATATTCGCATGCCTGTCTCCGCAAAATTTCCTGAGCTGTGAGAGCGTTTTTAATATGCGGTGGGGAGATTCAAAAATAATGACGGGGTATTTGCTTCCCGCGATATTCTTAAAAAACGTTTCCCTTCCTTTTTTGTGCGGCGGGAAACCCAAAAACGTAAATTCAGAAAGATTAATGTCGCTCAAAGAAATGATTGCCGCCAGAGAAGACGGCCCGGGAATTGTAACAATTTCGGCCAAAGTAGCCGCTTCTTTTATCAGTCTCTGCCCGGGGTCGGATATTCCGGGCGTACCGGCATCTGTAACCAATGCCAGATTTTTGCCTTCTTCCAGCAATCCGGTTATCCGTTCCAGTACTTTCGGCGAAGAATGTTCCTGAAACGAAATAAGCGGCTTAGATATATTCAGATGCGAAAGCAGTTTTTTGGTAACTCTGGTATCTTCCGCCAAAACAAAATCAACCGTTCTCAGCGTTTCAATTGCGCGGAGCGTAATATCCCCTAAATTTCCGATGGGGGTAGCAACTACATAAAGCTTTGCCATGGAGAAATAATAAAATAAAAAAAGCACGGAGTCTATGCTTCGTGCGATTTAAAATATTCCTCTCTGTAACTTAAAAATTTTTCCTTGAGTGTTTGTGTGTAAGTATTTTCCGGAGAAACCCTGAAAGAATACACTGTACCTCCCGAACTTGTTATGCTTGCTACCGGCGCAACGCCCAGCGTAGTTGAGGTAAGAAAAACTTCCCGGCAGAGACTTTCATGAAGCTGATAAACATGCACTGACTGCTCAATAACATCTTTGAAAATTCCGGACTGTTTCGCCAAATCCATTACTATTGTTCTGGTAATGCCCGGAAGTATATTGTGCCGGGGAGCAATCAACACTCCGTCAGGAGTCACACAAAAAATGTTTTCAAAAGGACATTCGGCAATGCCGTATTTATCGTCCCTATAGAGACAGCTGTCATATCCTGCCGATTGAGCTTCTTCTATAAACGCTAATCCAAACCCATATCCGGCGGTAAGCTTTATATTCGGCAACGGCCTTGTGAAATTCTTGATTACCAGTTTAAATGGCTCGGGGCTGCGCTTCGTTAACGGATTTACTTTTAAAGTAAACGTCGGCTGGCCGTCCGGCACTTTAAGATTTTTTGATTTGCCTTTGGAGGCAAGCATCATAACAAGCGATTCATCCGAAGAAAAAGAAAGCAGCTTCGTTGCATGCTTTAAAATATTTTCAAAAGACGGAAACTCCGGTTCCGTTATCGGAATCCCGTAATCTTTGCACGCGCGGATTAATCTTTCGGAATGAAAGTCCCAGTGGAACATTTTCGCGCGCCTCGCCTCGAGAACTTCGAGAATGCCGCTGGCGCGCCAAAGTGCTAAATCGTCAATATAATCCGGCTTAATCAGCCAAAGACCGTTGCAATACGTGAGTGAATTCATTTAAAGGCTCCAATCTCCGGAAATGTTAGCAAAAACGCTTCCAAAAATCAAAGTGCCCGTACTATTTTTTTGAAAACATCTCCCCGCTCGTCATACCCTGAAAACTGGTCGAAAGACGCGGAAGCGGGAGACAAAATAATAACATCGCCTTCTCCGGCTCTTCTAAAAGCCAAATTAACTGCTGACCATAAATCTTTAACCAGTATAGTAGGCGCAGCCTTACTAACCCCGCCTTCGCCAAGGCTTCGGCGGGCAAGCGCGTTGCTAATTTCTTTTTTATTTTGGCCGTAAAGAATAACAAACTTTGTGCCAGAATTTTTCAGCGCCTTGCCTATCGGCCTGTAATCCAGATTTTTTCCCGCGCCACCAGCTATCAAAATTTTAGGCCCCTTAAACGCGCTAAGTGCGGCAACAGTTGCACCGGGGTTTGTTGACGCGGAATCATTATAAAATTTTACACCGCGGACCTCGCGCACAAATTCCAACCGGTGCGGGAGACCTTTAAAATTTTGAATAGTTTTTTTAAGAACCGCTTCCTTCACGCCCAAAGCGTGCCCAATGGCGGCGGCCATAGATGCATTCTTAAGATTGTGTGCTCCGGGGATTTTTAATTTTAAACGCCTGTCGGCAATAACGCCAATTTTCCTGCCTTTGCCTTTTTGGGCGATTTGCTTTGAAAATTTATTGTCGGGGAAGAAAAACGCCGCTGCCTTGCCGTCAAACTTTTCAAGACCCGCATATTCGCCTGCTGACGAATTGCTAAGTCTCGCGCCGTCGCGCTGCGAAAAGTCTTGAAAAGCTTGTGGCTTCGGCAGCGGTAATTGCGCGAGCTTGCTGGTTTTGTTTTTTACCAATTGCGCTTTCGCCTCCAAATACTCCTTAAAACTCCTGTGATAATTCAGATGGTCCGGCGAAATGTCCAAAACAACGGCAATGTGCGGGGAGGAGTCCATATCCTGCAACTGAAAACTGGAAAGCTCCAAAATGCTAACGGAATTTTCATTGAGCTTCGGCAATTCATCGAGCATCGGAATGCCCATGTTCCCTATCAAATGGATATTTCTTTTACTTAGGTCTCGGGAACCTAAGTTGGCTGCTTTCAATATTTGATAAAGTAAAGTCGCTGTAGTCCCTTTGCCTTTTGTCCCCGTAATCCCGACCAAAATACCTTTGGCGTTTTGGAAAAACAACTTAGTAGTGCTCGTAATTTCAACCCCTGCTTTCTTTGCCTTCTGTATCTCCGGACTCAAATACGGAATCCCGGGCGACCGAACAACCATATCAAATTTTTCCAGATTTTTTAGATAATTCTTTCCCTGTTTTTTAACATCACGGATTTCAATTTGGAACTTAGACGTCCGACGTCTAAGCGAAGTTTTTAGAAACTTCGCCGCCGACTTCCCTTCTACGCCGTAGCCTAAAATTGCTATTCTCATATCTATATGATATACATAAATCAGATTCTATAAAAAAAGGAACCGTCATGCCAAAATTACACAATGTAGCAGAAACAAGAAAAGACCGTAAAAAATTTGAGTATTTATATAGAACATTTGAAAATGCTGCCCCAAAGCACAAGGCATTTGCCGAGGTTGAGGGGCTCCGAAGGGAATTTGCAATGGTCGCGACAAGTGCTTGGCTGCGAATACTGCGTCTGTCATCTTTAAGTAGCGCCCACCCATTAACAAAGCATTTATTACCTTGCGATGAAGATGCGACACAAATACTCGCTTCTCTGACGCATTTTGAAATGACCGAAAGAACAGTCTGTAACCTGTTATTAAAATTCAAGCGAGGGTTGCTCAAAAATGTATCACAAGTAAGCTTACCGTTCAACATGTTCATCACAAAAAAAGATAGTAAATATTTTTTAGCACAACACAAGCCTGAATAAATCCGGCTTTTATTTTTGGCTTAAAAAACCTTAGAGAGGCCTATAATTTGTTGTCCGAGAATCTTAACAGCCTGAATATGAATCTTGCTGGATTTGTCAGAAAATTACGGGCTTTTCTAAAGCCTTAATATGGATGGTTAATTGATTAGCTAGACCGAGAAACCGTCAATTACCTGTAAGTATAGCATATCCACAGATGCCGTCAAGCGGCACTGTCGCGGAACCCCACTTGGCGGTTCAACCGCCAAGTTATCAAATCGGTGACGCGGGACACAAATTCTGCAAGACTATCTTTGATTTGGCTGATTCGCGGGAAGCCTTTGAGCGCATTTCTCGATTGAAATCTATGATACGGTAAGTTGTGGAGAACCAATCTTTTTTTGGAATTAATTTCATCAAATCCTGCTCAATTTTATTCGGGTCGTGCTCAAAAGACAGCGCGCAATAATTGGCAAATTGACGGACATGTGTGTCCACCGCAATCCCCTCAACCACGCCATATGCATTGCCCAAAACAATGTTCGCTGTTTTTCTTGCCACACCGGGCAACTTCATAATCTCATGCATGGTTTTCGGTATTCTCCCGCCAAAATCTTTTTTGAGCATTTTACACGCGGAAATTATATTCTTTGATTTCGCATTATAAAATCCGGCTGACCTGATTTCCTGCGAGAACGTTTTAAGATCCGCTTTTGCAAAATCATCAACGGTTTTATATTTTTTGAACAATTTTTCCGTAACCTCATTCACTTTTTTATCCGTACACTGGGCTGAAAGTATAACAGCCGCCAAAAGCTGGATATTGTTGCCGTATTTGAGCGCGATTTTTGCTTTCGGATACGCACCTTTCAAGCGCAGCATAATTTTTGCGGCCCGTTTTCGGCGCGCTTCAGGAGTTTCCTTTTTTGCTTCTTCAAAATTCATTGCGCGGTTAATATTTCAAAAATATCATCGCTATCGTAAACATTTTGTCCGTCGCCATTCGGGCCAAACGAACCGATTACGGCGGCCCACTGCGTTCCGGCTGTCGGATCTATATCATAATCGGTATCAAAAAAATAATCATTTCCCCATGGGTCCTTCGGCATAACATTCATATACGGTCCGCTCCAGCGTGCAAAATTACCGTCAGTCGCAATTATGCCTGCGGCCTGCACGGAAAGGTCCCACATTTCATTATTGCTGACTCCGGTTTCTATATCATCCAGTGTTTTGTGCCCGGGCCATTCCCCGCTGTCGCCCTCGAGCAACACTACGGCTGTTCTTATTTGTTTTACCTCAGCCCGTGCTCTGACTATTTTCGCTTTCTCTCTGGCAAGGTTCAGCCTTACCAATATTATTGATGCCAAAATACCGATAATGCCGACGACCACTAGCAATTCTATAAGAGTAAACCCTCTTTTCATATCACAATAATAACATGCTTTACATCAGCCATTGGACGCGCCCGACCGAGCCGTCTGTGAGACGCACCTTAATACCACGGGGGTGGTTTTCACGGGGGCTTAAAACATCTTTAACAATTCACTGCTTATAATTATTCGTCCCATAATTTTCTTTCTCAATTATCCAAACCGCGCTTCCATTTTTTATTTCCGAATGCTTCGGCGGGTTCGGATTATCATAATCATTTTCCCGCATATTTATTTTTTCTTTCTGTCAATTATCGCCAAAACAATTGATACAGGAATGCTGGCCGCGGCGATATATCCGAAAATATTCGCCGCGAATCTAAGTCCTCCCAGCGTGACCACATTCAGAACAACCGCAACAAACCAGCCAAGTCCGCTGATGATAAAAATTACTACTCCCCAAATTAACCATTTATATCCCATATTATTTGGCTGAAGCTATAAATAATTCTACAAACTTCCTGTTATTTTCCGGAACTCTCAAACCGGCAATATCAGAATATTTTAGCCACTTTATTTCAGCAACTTCTTCATTTGACGGCTTTACTTCGCCGCTTTTTATCAAACACACAAAACAATGTACGGCAAAACGAATCTCTTTCCCGTCTTTATTAAGATGGCTCGTTTCAGAAACCCACGGTAATTCTTTTCCTATTTCTACATCAACTCCTATTTCTTCCCTGCATTCGCGCCGCAGAGCCTCTTCAAAAATCTCTCCCTCTTCTACTCCTCCTCCCGGCAATTCCCATCTTCCGTCTTCCGCCGGAAATTCTGTGTCG
>MFHL01000045.1:0-540 GCA_001778595.1 Candidatus Giovannonibacteria bacterium RIFCSPHIGHO2_02_FULL_44_11 | reverse complement strand
GTCTCGGCCACATCGGCATTATAAAATGTTTTATAACCATAATTCTCTGCCTCAGATTTATATTTCGACCCTTCGCAATTCCAAAACACCTCTGCTTGTTTTTGTACTAGCTCCTCTGTCTTGCCCCACCGTGGAGCTCTCTTATTTCGTTCTAAAATTGCTTCAAAAGATTCGCCCAAAAGAATTATTCCGCTAAAACCTAAATCTCTGCGCGCAAGATGCGGCAATATACTTACTCCCTCAAAAACCGCGCCTTTATTGGATTTTTGAATTTCCTTAATCTTTAGCAAAACCGCCGGCCAAAGCGCTTCCGATTGATTTTTTATATTTTCCCACTGTCGCTCACAATTCGTTGCGTGCCAATATTCTGCCTCATTTTGATTCCAAAAAAAATCTACCCACTGTTTCAATTTTGGGTCGCCCTTCATCTCTTCCCACCAATAATCTATTGTGAAATGCTGTATGCCGACTTCTTTAGCAACTTTTGCCGCAAGATAACTTTTTCCTGATGCCGGTATACCGCTTATAAACGCGTATTTC
>MFHL01000044.1 GCA_001778595.1 Candidatus Giovannonibacteria bacterium RIFCSPHIGHO2_02_FULL_44_11 | reverse complement strand
TCTCCCGCCGGCTTATATTTAGATTTGAGCTTAAAAAGCGGCATAATAATCGGGAGTATAGCATTTATGTTACAATAAGGTTAATGATAGGGCACTTGAGCGGGAAAATAATATTTAAGGGCGAAAAGCATCTTATTTTGGATGTCGGCGGCGTAGGCTACAAAATTTTTGTCGCGCCAGCGACGTTGAAAAATTTAGAAAGCCCATCCTTCGCCAAGGCTTCGGAGGGCACAACAGAGTTGTGGACGCATCTTCATGTAAAAGAAGACGCACTGGAGCTTTACGGATTTTTACATCAAGGCGAGCTGGAATTTTTTGAACTTTTAATATCCATTTCAGGTATCGGTCCGCGGTCTGCTTTGGGTGTTTTCGCGCTTGCCCCGGTGGATACAATAAAGCGAGCAATCGCGGCAGGGGACGTTTCTTATCTTACCAAGGTCTCCGGCATAGGAAAAAAAACCGCGCAAAAAATAGTTTTGGAATTGAAAGATAAATTAAGCGGAGGAGTTTCGGTTGTTTCGGAAACGCTCAAAGACGATGCGGATATTTTGGAGGCGCTGGTATCTTTGGGATATACCCAAAAAGACGCCCGCGAAATGCTCTCAAAGATACCGCATGGCGTTGCCGGCAGAGACAAACGTTTAGAGGCCGCGTTAAAACTAACTAAGCGATAAATTATTAAAAATGGTCTGGTGGAAAGATAATACAGAATATATCTATGAAACCGGACTTGAACCGGGCGAAGAGCTTGTTGATAAAAACAAGCCAAAATATTTTTGGGAACGCGTCTACGATGTTTTTTTTCAGGAAACGGTTGATATTTTATTCTTTTTTCTCGGTGTTTTTACTTACATATATCTTTTCGCAGTGGCGTTTTTGTATCTTTCGGGCGCGTCTTCTTTTGATACCATAAGTTCAAAGATAGTAAGGGCGCTGGCGGAGCCGTATCTGGGAGCTGTGGGTATTTATACCGTTCTTAAGGAATCCCGGAAGAGGAGATACGCCCTTTCTTCGCGTCATTGGGGCGAATTCTTTGTTTTGGCGTGGCTTGTTTTGCTGGGCGTAGCCTCGTTTTTAACGGTTGTTTTCCCTTTTTACACCTTTACCCGCACACTGGAGCTTATTATCACACTAACTTTGTCGATAGGCATTATTTATTTAGGAAGCGTGGTGCATAGGCCATAAAAAATCCCCGCTGCCGGTTAGCGGGGTTTTGAATATTTTTCTTCCAGTTTTTCAAGATATTTTTCTATTTCTTTTGTTCCGGAAGGCGCCTTTTTAATATCTTCAATTAAGGTTTTTAGGTTGCCGGTTTTGTCGTACAGTTTTATGATGCGGTTAAAGTCTTTATAGTACATCAAATCGTGGCTTATTTTCGCCTCGAACGCGCCGTCAAAATACTGGTCTTTCAGTGCCGTAAGAATATAGCGCCGGTAATTTGGGAATGACATCAGTATGTTTTCGGCTTCAGCATGTATATTCGGATCGTCCGGCGAAGACGAAGAATACAGAACGGTAAGTTTGGCCACTAAATCTGTTAATTCTTGTGAGAACAGCCTTAATGAAACAATGTACGACATTAAATCGCTTACGGATGTCCATTCGTGTTTTGACTTGAGAAATTCCAGAGACGCAAGAAAGGCCAGGGGCGTTACCAAAGATTCAACATAATCGGAACTCCACGTTTGTTTTGTGTTCATATGCAGGTCTTCGTGAAATAGCACTTCTGCTTTTCTGGTCAGCGACGCTTTTGCAAAATCTAAAGTAATCACCGCTTCGCTAGAGGCGAATTCATTTGTGCATCTAAAATAGACCGAATGTCCGCGCAATTGGTTGACAAGCGATTTTATCGGCAAATTTGAGCAGAGCGCAGAAAACGCCACATAAAAACTTCCAGGACTAGATATGGTCATTTTTTCCTGGACGTACATATTAAGGAATGAAACTGCAGGCGCCTCATCAGAACTTTTGCTTAAGATCTCAGTCGGTTCGATGCCTAGCGTGCGCCCGAACTTTTTTGCTTCTTTGGATAGTTTAACGGTTTCGGCAAGCAATTCGTCGTTGATACCCGCCACCTTTGGTGTGCTTTGTATGCTGCAACCGCAAAACAAAATCGCTAAAAACAGATTTATAATTTTCAATAGTTTCTTGTTTCTGGTTTTACTCTTACTCTTTTCTGGGAAAAACACAATATCTGCGCTAAAGTAGGTATTATGGAATCTGTTTTAAGGCTCATAAAAAAGATTATTCCGAAGCCGGTTTTCCGGTTCTTTCAGCCGTATTATCACCGGGCGCTGGCGGAGGCCGCCATGATAATCTACGGTTTTCCTTCGCAAAAAATGAAAGTAATCGGGGTTACCGGTACGAACGGCAAGACCACGTTTGTGCATCTTTTATCGGCAATTTTGGAAGAAGCGGGCGAGCCGGTTGCTTCGGTTTCCTCTCTGCGTTTTAAGATATTCACCAGACCGGACTTGGGCGTGAAAAACGACGAATGGAAAAATACGCTGAAGATGACCATGCCGGGGAGGTTCGCGGTGCAAAAATTTTTAAGGAAAGCGGCAAACGCCGGATGCAAATATGCTGTTTTGGAAGTAACATCCGAAGGCATAAAACAATTCCGTCACAAAGGAATAAAATTTTATATGGCCATACTTACCAATGTCACGCCCGAACACATTGAGTCGCACGGGACCTTTGAAAATTACCGCGCGGCAAAAGCCGAGCTTTTCAGGGAAGCAAAAATACATATTTTAAACGGGGAAGACCCGAGCATAGAGTATTTTATAAAAATACCGTCCGGGGAAAAGGTCATTTATTCCGAGAAAGACCTGCCGAAAGATTTCAATCTCAAGCTTTTGGGCAGATTTAACGCGGAAAACGCGGTTGCGGCTTACCATGCCGCGCGGATACTCGGAGTTGACCGCGAGATAATCAAAAAAGTTCTGGAAAGTTTCGAAAATATTCCGGGCAGAGTGGAATTTATTCAACACGGGCCGTTCTCGGCCGTTGTCGATTACGCGCACACGCCGGACGCTCTCGAAAAAGTTTACGAAACTCTACGCGGCGTTACAGCGAATAAAATGATTTGTGTTTTAGGTTCAGCTGGAGGCGGGCGCGACAAATGGAAGCGTTCCGAGATGGGAAAGATTGCCGCCAAGTATTGCGACAGTATTATACTTACCAATGAAGACCCTTACGATGAAGACCCGAAAAAAATTATTGCGGATGTGGAAAAAGGGGTTCTTTTCAGCTGGTCGTCGCAAACTATGAAATATCAAATAATTATTGACAGGAGAGAGGCAATCGGGACGGCGCTAAATTCGGCAGAGCAGGGCGATACGGTAATCGTTACCGGCAAGGGTACCGAGCCGTGGATGATGGGCCCCAACGGAACAAAAACTCCCTGGGACGACAGGGAAGTTGTAAGAGAAGAATTAAAAAAAATATAAACCCCGCCGCCGCGGGGTTATCTGTAGGGTCTTCTGTTCGGAGCCGGCGCGGGAACAGGAACAAGTTCCGGTTCCGGTGAAAGAAATTCTTTGGTTTTTTCCAATAAATTTCCTAGCCAATTCCTTACTTTTGATTTCGCCGGAGGCAACGGGTCGCAGGATATGGCATAGTATACTATTCCAAGGCAAGAAAAACCCAATAAGCATAAGGCGGCAATATAAATCGGAATATTGTGTAATTCGTGCAGCCCCCATGCAAATCCCGTAGTAACAAATATCGTCAACAACATCAGTCTTTTGCCTCGGAGTTGCAGTTTGTATTCATTGGCCAGACCATTAATCTGATTTTGATAAGTTCTTGCTTGAACTATTTTTATTGTCCAAAATGCCAGCGGAGAGGTAAGCAGTGTTAATAAGGACGAACCTGATAAAATTGGACTGAATTTATTGCCGAATAATGTTCCTAGTACGGCGAAGCTATTCACGAAAATAATAAACAAGACAACAAAAATTTTTGCCCACCAAAAACAATCGTAGCCGGTAAATCTTTGCAGTTTTTGCATCTCCGGTTCCAATATTTCAATGAGCCAAAAGTCAAATTTTTCAAACATAAAACATCCTTTTCTAAAAATAAACTTAGCTTAAAACACACAAATTGTCAAGTGGCTGGGGGTTGTTGTGAAGGGGTAGGATTAAGGCATGAAGGTCTTAATCATAGGAGGAGGGGCGACGGGGTCGGTAATTGCTCATTTTTTGAGCGAGGCCAAGGAGGTTGACGCTATTTTGGTGGGTGATATCAATACCAGAAAGGCCAAGAGGTTTTTGCCCAATCATCCTAAGATATCTCTGCAGCAGGTGGACGCGACCCAAAAAGATAAGGTTGCGCTTCTTGCCAAGGGCTTTGATCTTTTAATAAACGCGTCTTTGTCGCAGTTCAACAAAATCTTACTGGACGCCGCCCTGGAAGCGGGAGTTAACTATCAGGACCTTGCTTCCAAGTGGGACAATGCGAAAGTTGAACAGCTGGATTTTCATGAAAAATTCAAAGCAAAAAATTTAGTCGGCCTGATAAATGCTTCCGCGTCTCCCGGAATGACAAATTTGGTTGCCAAATTATTGTCATTGAAATTTGACCGCGTAGATTCAATTAAAATAAGGCTTTTGGAAAATGTTTCGTCCGATATGCCTTTTACGGCCTGGTCCAAGGAGATAGCCTTTGATGAGGTTACCCAAACGCCGTATGTCTGGGACAAAAACCATTTTGTTGCAAAAGATAATTTTGGCGAAGAAGAGCTTTTCAGTTTTCCGGAGCCTTTCACGAACAGAAAATGTTATCTGGTATCACAGGAGGAGGTCGGCACGCTTCCCGCATATATAAAAACCAAATATGTTGATCTGAAGATCGGCGGAACGGAAATAGAATTTGTATATACGCTTTTTAAACTCGGGCTTTTAAAAAACAAACTTGTGCGGATAGGAAACGCCTTGGTTTCCGCATACGAGCTTATCATAAAAGTTTGGCCGGACGTTCCTTCCCCGCAGGAAATGAAAAAATTGGCTGCTTCTCCGAAATTCAGAGACGCGCATTTTTGGGCAAGCGTCATAGTTTCGGGTATAGGCGAGAAAAACCAGCCCAAGGCTGGCCAGCCAAGGGCCGGAAAAAAAATTATCCGCGGGGACATCCTTTTTCCTCCGCAGGCTGAAGTAAACAGGCTTCTCGCCGGTTCCAATTATATTTCTTACGCGGCCGGCGCGTCGGCCGCGATTTTTGCGCTGGAAATTCCAAAGCTCAAAGAAAAAGGTGTCTACTCTCCGGAAGCGCTGGATAAAGAAATGGCGGAAGGGATCGCGGAGCGCCTTAAAAAAGTCGGGATAAAGATTGAAATAAGCGAAGTTGTTTGATTTTTGATTTAGAAAGCGCTAAGATTTGAGTAGATTTGAAAAGGGGCTTTTTATGATAGGACGTTTTTTGGCAACAAACTTCGTGCAGAAGATGTCTGGGCGGATAATATTGAGTGGCGTTATCCATTGGGCGAGGTTGTAAAATATCGGATAAAGAAAACCAAGACCGGGGAAAACGGGGTTGTTGTAGAGTGGCTTTTGCCTGATAACCGGACAGCAATAAAAGTCAGGTATGTTTATGGACAGCTGGATTTTAATCTGCCGTTTGAGCTTGTGTCCTCAACCACGTGGGTTAAAGAAGATCATTCGGCGGAACTTTTTTTGGCGCAAGTTTTATATTTTAATTCGCGCGAGAAAAGAAGTGAGCCATTAATGATGCGCCGTTGTTCGGGAAGTGTGTGTGAAAATATTCTATTAACGCCGTCACTTGACTTAATGTCCAGACAATTTGGGTCCGGTGTTGCTCGAGATATCGCAAACCAAAAAACATTACAGGTTTACAGTTTGACCCACGATTATGCGGGGAATGTTATTAGAGAGTTGAGTATAAATTTCCGGGAAGATCCGTATATACAATATGAATTCTTTTACAATAAAGAAGAAAAAATTTATAAGATTGTAACCAAGGTCTCAAAATAAAAATAAACCCGTCCCGACAAAGCGTCGCGGACGGGATTTTATTTTAATTTGTCCGGCGTAATAATAGTCAGCCGATTTTCTTTTTGAAGTCTTAAAATATCCTCCATATACAGGCGCTTTTTCTTTGTGCGCCCTACCCGGATCTTAAATTCTATCAGGGCCCACACGCTTTTCGGATGCGCGTGTTTTTTCGGCGCCAACTCGGTGTTTTCCAGAAAATCTTTGCATTTTGCGCGCTGGCCTTCTTTCCATTTCCGCACCATAGCGCATTCGGGCATATCGGAGGCCTTGATATTTGTTTTTTTCGCGAACAGGAGGGTAGTATTTTCTATGCAAAGTTCCTTTACAACGCCGAAGTAATAATGCATATCGCCATCAACAGCAAGAACAACAACCCGGTCTCCCGGTAAAACAGGAATTTCGTTTTCAGTAAGCATCAGCAGTAAGAACTCTTTGTTAAAAATATCAAAATACTTTAAGATGTCAATCATGGCGGAAATTTTTTTAATACTTCACAATATCCGGAGCACCCACAACGTCGGCGCGATATTCAGGACCGCGGACGCTTTTGCGGTAAAAAAAATATATTTGACGGGGTACACGTCCGAGCCATATGACATGTTCGGAAAATTGAAAAAAGATTTCGCGAAAACCGCTTTGGGGGCGGAAAAATTTGTGGAATGGGAAAAAATAAAAAGTGCTGCGGCACTGATAAAAAAACTGAAGTCAGAAAATGTTTTCATAGCATCTCTTGAGCAGTCCAAAAACAGCGTTCTGCTGAACCGCCTGCCTCGCCTGCCGCGAGGCAAGGCGGGCTTAGCTCTAATTCTCGGCAATGAAGTTAAAGGGATACCAAAAAGCATCCTTTTAAAATCGGATGCTGTTTTGGAAATCCCAATGCGGGGGAAAAAAGAATCGCTGAATGTTTCCGTCGCCGCCGGAATTGCTCTTTATGCTTTGCGGTTTTGCTGATCGGATTCCGCGGCTTCTTTTTTGTTTTTCATTTTTTTGATGCCCATATACGAGAGGACAATGAGCAATATTACAAGCAGTATAACCACGTACCAGATTACAAGCGATTTTATTTTTCCGCCGACATCTCCTTTGATATTGAATAGGGAGGCAAAAAGAGAGGACGTCGCGGATTTTGAGCTGTCTTTAGAAACTGAGGAAGCTGTTGTGGCGGCAGGTTTGCCCGTCGGTGATACGGAAGGAAGCGTTCCTGTTTCGGTAATTTTTCCGGTGTTTTGGTCAAAGCAAACGGTCACTTGTTTGCAGATTGTTGACGCTCCTTCAACTTTGCCGGTTTCTTCCTCCGGATTGGACGCTACCGCAGAAGCGGACTCCGGTGTCGGTGTGGGTGCAGAAGCATTTACTGTGCCCGACGTTACATTTATGCTGCAGCTTGACTGAGCCGAGTGTCCGAGAGCGTCTTTTGAAATTACGGTAGCGGTTTTTGAGCCCGAAGCCAAAAAAGAAGCATTGATAGACTGGCCGTCGCCGGAAACCGCCCCCGACCATTCGTAGGTGTAAGGCGCAACGCCTCCGCTCGCAGCCGCAGCAAAAGTTACCGATTCACCGGTTTTAGGAGAAGCCGGACTGGTGGCGCAGGCAACATTAATTGTCTGTGTATATGTCTGCGTAGGATAATAATATTGCGGTTGGGAATAATAATATGGAGTTGGTGTAGGGGCTGGATAATAATAAGATGCGGGCGTCGGGTAAGGCACTCCATTAACAGAGACGGAAACGGTTTGCGTTGCGCTGTCGGGATTCCCGCCGTTTGAAAGCCCATATTGGCAGACGATTGTGTAATTGATAGATATTTTTGGGCTTACTTTGACAGATCCGTATCCGCCGCCACCGGAAGCGTCATTAATTAAACAATGCAAAGCTACCGGGCTATTTGTTACCCAGGACAGTATAACTTCTTGCCCGGAGCTTATTTGATAAGTGCTGGCGGTAAAATTCAGGTTCATAGCATAAACATGTGATGCTCCCAAAAGCGCCGCAAAAACACTCAAAAATAACCCCATTTTCAGCACATTTTTCATTTGTTCATTATATATCATAGTCAAATAAAAGTCAATAGATTGATTTTAAGCTAAAATAGTATAAAATAACCAGTATGGAAGGTATTCAGGAACAAGATGAAATGTTTCCCGATATTGCTAAAAAGTCTGAAGAAGACCTTATAACGGAGCGGCGCAAGAAAAAGAAATCAAAGTCCGTGATTTCGGATATACGCAAGCTCGGCAGATATATCGGGGCCAGACAAAAAGAAAAAAAAGCAGATGAATTACAAAATATTAGAGGTGAAATTTTAGAAAAAAAATAAAAATGCTTACTTTATTCCCGCAATTATTAGACTATCAGTATTTTGCCCCGACCTTTTTACGGGTCGGGCTCGCGTTTATTATTTTGGCGCACGGTTTACCCAAACTTTACGCTACCCGTGCACTGTTTGCGGAGTGGCTTAGATCAATGGGCTTTAAACATAGGTTTTTTTGGACCTGGACCGTGGCGCTTGCCGAGTCCGTCGGCGGGGGGCTGATACTTTTCGGTTTTTTAACGCAGTTCGCGGCGCTTATTTTAATAATAGAATTTTTGTTTATTATTTTATGGGTGCGCCGGGGCCAGCCTTTTATTGCGACGGCGGCCGCGCCCGGCATGAGCCGGGAATTGGACTTTCTTATTTTGATGGGGCTTTTGGCGCTTTTGGTTTCCCACGCGGGCGGATTTGCCATTGACCTGCCTCTCTAAGGGTGCTATACTGTTTCAGTGCGGTGCTCGGGTCATTGGACCTGCGAGCTATCCGCAAATCCCAGTGTCTTCGCGCCTGCTCCCGAAGGGAGCGCAAAAAAGGGAGGCCAGAAATGTAAAAAAATGTAAAAATAAAACGATTTTTTTAATTTTTATACGTCGACCTGGGAGGGGCCCGCTTCAATGAAGCGGGTCTCTTCTGTTTTTTTCCGTGTTTTTATGATTAAATAATCTACATGGCTTACGATGTTGTATTTGATATTGAGACGAAAAAATCCTTCGATGAAGTCGGGGGAAAGGCTCATTTTGATAAATTGGGGATTTCCGTTGTCGGCGCGCACATTTCTGAGGATTCCTCGGCCTCGCTCGGGACAGGCAAATATTACGCGTTTGAAGAGCATGAAATCCCCGAGTTTGAGAAGATGATAAAAGGGGCGCGGTGCGTTATCGGTTTTAATATTCATCATTTTGATCTACCGGTTCTTCAGCCTTATGTCGGCTGGAGCTTAAAAGCGTTGAACACCCTGGATCTGATGGACGATGTTGAGAAAGGAGCGGGTTTCCGTATTTCGCTGGACAATCTTTCAGAGTCGTCTCTAGGCGCCAGAAAATCCGGCGACGGAATGCAGGCGCTTAGATGGTACAAAGAAGGGCGGATAGAAGATATAAAAAAATACTGCTTAAAAGACGTTGAGCTTACCAAAAAACTTTTGGAATACGGCAAACAGCACGGGCACGTGCTTTTTTATTCCAAACATACCGGAGGCAGGGTTGCCATTCCCGTAAGTTGGAGTAATATGGAAGCAAAATTGGCCGGTATCAAACAAACAAGCCTTTTTTAAAAAATCATGGAAAAAATGAATTTTTTTAATATAGTCGGAGACTCAATGAGCTTGTCTGAAGTAGTCGAAGGCGTTTATGCGTTTGTGAATGCTAAACCCCAGAGGAAATATAAAATAATTGTCGGCACGGATTCCGCGGCGCGCTCTGAAACAAATTTTGTTACCGCGGTTACCGTCTGGCGCGTCGGCAACGGAGGCATACATTTCTGGACCCGTTCAAAAACCACAAAATGCCACGATATGCGCGACAGAATTTACCGCGAGACAATTCATTCCATAACCTTGGCGCAGGAATTGCGCGGCCGGCTTCAGGAAAGGCTGGGCCACGAATTTTTCTGGGACGACCAGATACATATTGATGTCGGCGAGAACGGCCCGACAAAAGATTTTATTGAGACGGTCGTAGGCATGGTCAAAGGCTACGGCTTTGACGCTTTGATAAAACCAAACTCTTTCGGCGCGTCTGTGGTTGCCGACAGGCATACTTAAACCACTTGGGTGTCGGACACCTAAGTGACTGGTCCCTATAGCTTAACGGATAAAGCGTAGAATTCTTTACCACGTTACGCCCCCATAGCTCAATGGATAGAGCGCAGGCCTCCGAAGCTTGAAATTCCCGTTCAACTCGGGATGGGGGCACAGAAAAAACGGGCGTTTTAAGCGGCGAAGGCCGGGATTGAGGTTCCTTGTCTGTCCGTAGCTTTAGCGAAGTGGTTCGGACTAATTCAGGCATATTGCATAAGTAAAAAACCGCTATTTGCGGTTTTGATAAGTCTTTTCTCGCAGTTCCGTGAAAAGAGTTTTGTATTTTTTAAGTTCTTCTTTCAGATCACTTATTTTTTTTGAATTTTTTATGTTCGATTCAAGCGCCAACGCTCTCATTTCTTCTAGGTTTTCTTTCTCAGGATTCATCCATCCCATCGATTGATACATGTCGATGTTTCTTGCAACGTCGCTTATATAAAAAGCGACCTCAAGCGGGTCTTTTTCCAGGCGGACAAGGCGCTTTTTGCATTTCTTGAGAGTTTTGGTTATAACGCTTTTTGCGGAGGCTAATATTTTTTTATTTTCGTTTTTGCCGATAAGACCCGTATCCGAACCGGTCGGTTTTTCGAATGATTGTTTGAGATACGCAACATAACCTTTGAGGCCCTGTATGTCCAGCCGTTTTCGGCCGTACTTTAAATGTCTTTGAAATTCTAATTTTCTTTCGTTCGGTCCCCATGTTCGCGGATGCCCCAGCTCTTTTAATACTTCCTTTTTTGAAACAATCTCCCCAAAAGATTTTTTTCGTTTATCAAATTCCATGACGGTTCTCTTTTCTGGGTTTAGTGTAGCGTCTTAAATTTTATTGTCAACCTAGGTTTAAATATAAAAAAACGGCTTTATGAGCCGCTTGTTTTGATTACGTTTTTCCGGTGAAGGAAGCCGGATTTTACCATCATATCAACATTAAACAGCGTATCTTGGCACGCGAGCCGTTTCACTTCCTCAAATGTTTTATTTGTTGCCTTTGCCAATATTTCAAAATATCTGTTTTGGCGCATTGCACGGTGAGCGGACAGGGTTTCTGTTTCGCTTACTTTGTATGACCCTGTCATTGATCCGGTTGTTTCGTGCAGAGCGAAAAACGTGTTTTCAGTCGCCTTCGGTCCGCCTTTGGTCGCGGCAAGCCAGACCATTATTGCCGCGGACGACACTTCGCCGAGACCGATTGTCACGATGGACGCCCCGGACGCTTTTATAAAGTCGTGGAGTGAAAACGCCGCAAAAAGATTTCCGCCGGTTGAAGCAATAATAAGATAAATATCTTCTTTCGCGTTTTCCTGCAAATAAGACCGGATTTGCAGTATGATCTGCTCCGCGCTCTCAAAGCTGACATCTCCCGCCAGCAAAATTGTGCGTTTTTCGGCAAGCATCGGCTTAGCCCCCGTTATCTGGTTATGATGTTAAAGTAAAAAACACTTTTGTCAACGTTCTTGGCAAATAATTGGCTTTGTGCTTTAAATAACATAGAAAAAATCTAAGGAGGAAACATGCGCGTCGAAGATTTGGGGAAGCGCGCCACCTTTTTAATACCTTCTATAAAGGTTTATAATTCCAAATATTCCAAATCCGGACGGAGCATTGCAAAAAAAATCCATAAATTTCTCACAAAGACTTTTGGCGGATATACTTGCGCCTCCGGCAACATTTACGGATATTTCGCGGGCATCAAGAAGATGGAATATGACGAATTGAGGGAGTTCCGAGTTGCGTTCAAAGAAGACGAAAAGAGAACAAAGGTCCCTTTGTTGCAACAATTTTTGGCGAAGATTTGCGAGGATATCGGAGAAGAGTGCATCTATCTTGAGTGTGGTGAGGACGCGATGCTTATATATCCGGATTGAGAGCCGGAATGCTGTTTTTTTGCCGCTTGATATTTCAGGCGGCTTTTTTGTAATGAATATTTTGAAAATATATAAATATCATATAATATTCTGGGATGCCAGAACTTCCGGAAGCCGAAATCACCAAAAGAAAGCTGGAACCTCTTCTGAAAGGGAAGCGGATTTTACTTGTCCGCCGAAGCCTCGGCAAAGGCGGGAATTTGTGGAAAAAAATATCGGGCGTTGAAAGAAGAGGTAAGGCAATTCTAATCTGGTTAGAGCCGAAATTAGGCGTTGAGGCTTCGTATCTTTTAGCTTTTCATATGCGCATGAGCGGGAAGCTTCTGATGGTGAACCGCAATCATCATGATAAATATATAAGAAGACGCTTTCAATTATCTGACGGGAAAGATCTGGCTTTTCACGATGTGCGTCGGTTCGGCGTTGTCTGGTATGGCAAGGCAAAAAAAGTTTTACAAGATAATTATTTTAAAACTCTGGGTGAGGATGCTCTGGCGATATCGTTGGAAGGTTTAAAGAAATTATTAAATGCAAAATCCATAACCCCCTTAATCCCCCTTACTTTAAGGGGGACAAAGATCAAATCCTTCCTCCTCAACCAAAAAAATATCGCCGGAATCGGAAATATTTGTGCCGACGAAATATTATGGAAGGCAAAAATACATCCGGAAAGGAAAATTTCAGACCTAAACGACAACGAAATAAAAACACTTTGGAGCTCGTTGCGGGCGGTTCTACTTTTAAGCATCAAACTGGGCGGATCTTCGATGCGCGACTGGTTTCATCCGGACGGAGATTCGGGCGGGTATTTTGAAAAGAGAGCGGTTTACGGCAGGGCAGGCAAAAAATGTTTTTCCTGCAAAAGTTTAATTAATAAAAGCAAAGTTGCTGGCAGAGGGACATATTTTTGCAAAGTGTGCCAAAAAAAATAGTCCAAGACGTTGTCTGGACTATTATTGCGCGAAGCGAATGATATTACGCATATTAAAACCCGCCAGTTTGTTAATCTGATGACTAAACTGGCATGTACAAATTTCTTTGTCAAAAATAAAGCCAGGGAATTTTCCCTGGCGGTTTCCAGTAAATAATACGGCCAAAAGCATCGCGAAAAAAAGTTGTTTAAAGTACATTGTCATCGTTTCAGTTTCTTAGCCGCTCAAGCTCTTTTCTTTGCTTGTCGAGCTCGCGTTGATTTTTATCTAACTGCTCTTGCTGTCTTTCGATCTCATGATCTTTTCCCTGCAACTGATCGCCGATGATTCCGCCGCCTACTCCACCCAGAACTCCGCCTAAAAGCG
>MFHL01000043.1 GCA_001778595.1 Candidatus Giovannonibacteria bacterium RIFCSPHIGHO2_02_FULL_44_11 | reverse complement strand
TTAATGCTGTGTATAAACTCATATGCAGGACCCATATTTTTTGTTAGAATGAGCCATATGACTTATATTAAACGTTTATTATATATTGCGCCTGCTTTGGCGTTTTTTGCGGTTGCTTTAACAACTAATGCCGCGGTAATTTTTCTCCGCACTTTTGATGACGGCATCATCAATACAGAAGCTCTTGTCGTTGATTACTCATACAATGTGAATATTGTGGACGACCCAATCAGGGGTGCGTCAAACAAGGTTCTCCGCCTAAGAGCCCGCAATCCGCAGGACTTTTATGCCACAGGCCCCAGAACACAGCTTTTTACTTCTGAAGGAACACAGGTTTCATCGGGCAATACGTTTCGTGAATACAGCTTCGATTTTCTCATACCTAACCAACCAATGCCGATTGATACTCAACATGGGAAGTCGTTCATGCTCACCCAATCGTGGGACTATCGGTACGGCAGCGACGCTCAGAACGGTCTGCTTTGGGACATTGATGTTGTTGGGAGCAATAATCTGTGGCTCCATTTTGCGTTTGACGGGGGCTTTGCCGGGAGCTCCGGTTCGATCAACGCTTCGTACAATATCGGTCAGTGGCAGAATGTGCGTGTACGCGTCAATTACGAAACTAATAATGACTGGATTGAATGGTATGTCAACGGGTCGCTCATCGGCAGGCGAGACGGTGTGCCGTTGATTCATCCCAATCCCTTACTTAATCATTCGCTGAACGTATATTACAACTTGACGAATCCCGCTACTGAATTCACCGCGTATTACGACAATTGGAAAATAGAAAACAACCCATCCGGTTCCACCCCAACACCAACACCCACACCAACACCCACTCCATCTCCCACACCAACACCCACTCCTCCCAGCCAAAATCCGGTAGCCCACTGGAAATTTGACGGCAACGCCACCGATTCTTCCGGCTTCGGCAACAACGGAACTCTTGTAAACGGCCCGGTATTTGCTTCAGGCGTGCTCTCCCAGGCCATAGATTTAGATGGAGTAAATGATTATATGAGAGTGTCTGACAGCTCTTCCCTTCAAATAACCAATAATTTCACAATTACCTTCTGGGTCAGAACCGACTCAACATTTCAAACCAATAAATACATACTTGCCAAAAACGACAGCGGAGGCTTTTCTCAATGGGCAATAATATACGAATATTTGAACGACACCATCGAGTTCTTTGCCGCAGGATCCGGACTTTCGGGTTCCGACCCCCGTCCAAACTCTCAACTCTCCATCGCCGATACTAACTGGCACCATATTGCCTATACCTATGACGGCTCCAATTGGAGAGGATTTAAAGACGGAAACCAGGCTTTCTCAATTTCCAGATCTTTCAGCCTTGGAGTTTTACCCGGAGCCGATTTGTATATAGGAGGCGCTAACAGCAATCCCGACGGACCGGCTAACGTCAAGATGGATGATGTGCGAATTTACAATAGAGCCCTTTCTTTTTCTGAAATACAAAATCTTTCGAGTATGCAAATTTCTCCGACACCCACGCCGACACCAACTCAAACTCCGTGTGCTATTCCCACTCCTCCGCCCGGTTGCTATATACAGCAAAACGTCGGGTCATGCAATTATTCTATTGTTTGTCCAACTCCAACGCCGACAGGCCAACCCACCCCCACTCCTCCCTCAACAATCTCAACTAAATTCCAGATTGGAGATTGGATTCAAACTACGGCGGTCTTGAATGTCCGCCAAATGGCTGCCGGAACGTTTCTCGGCCAGCAATCTGCAGGCGCGTTAGGCACCGTTATCGGAGGCCCCACCTTGGCGAATTTAAACGGAACCAACTATTGGTGGTGGCAAGTTAACTTCGATAATGCGCCCGACGGATGGTCAGGAGAGGATTATTTGATGAAATATATCGCGCCGGTTCCGACGTCCACACCGACGCCACCGCCGCCGGGAACGGCTTGTGCGAACCCAGCAAACGGCTATGAAGGTTTTGGCAATACTTCCGGAGGCGCCGGTAAAAATATTTATCGCGTCACCAATCTCAACGACTCAGGCACAGGCAGTTTGCGGGATGCTGTCGCACAGTCCAGCCGATGCGTCATCTTTGATGTTTCAGGCGTAATCAATCTTTCGAGCGACATCAGCATTATGGGGAGCTTTGTTACGATTGACGGCTTTACGGCCCCTTTCGCCGGAATTACTTTAAATAACGGAGGATTGAGAATTCGCGGAGGCAACGGAGCGCATGATGTGATTGTACGGGGAATTCGCGTGCGAAATGCCCCGGGCGACGGATTTAATATCGCGAATGGGGCATATAAGGTGGCCGTTGATCATGTCTCGGTGTCCAATTCCGGCGACGGAAATATAGATATAACCCAGCCTGGCACGCGCGATGTGACGGTCTCGTGGAGCATCCTGGCCAACGCAGGCTTAGATACCGGCGGGGGCGAGAAAAATATGCTTCTTGCTGATCGCTCGACAAGGATGACGCTTCATCACAATCTTTTCACAAAATCTTCCTCCCGCAATCCTCAGCTGAGCTATGATGATACCACTGATCCGGTTTCAGCAAAAATAGTGGACGCCGATACCTCTCTCGATATGCGGAATAATGTGATTACCGAAGGCGTTACAAGAGTCAGAAATGGAGGGCGTGCAAATATTGTAAACAACTATTATTTCGGCGGCTCCGGATCAATCGAAATTCTTTCTCCCGGCGGCGCGCACACGAGCGGGAATGTATCGAAATCTGGCGTCAATCTAAATATTGGAAGTATACAAACCGCTTTGACGGCGCCGGCGATTGCGACTACCGACGCAGTATCAGCAGCTTGCGCGGTTTTCGCCGGAGCAGGAGTACGTCCTTTAGACAGTATTGATAACGGTAATCTTTCCCAAATTTCTCTTGCATGCGGACCGGTTCCGTCTCCCACCCCCACCCCAATCTCTGCCAAATTTTCTCTTGGAGATAAAGTCAAAGTTATCCAGAACGTTAATGTTCGCCAGACAGCCGGAGGAACTCTGTTCGGCGTTCAATATACGGGTTCCTTGGGAACGGTTATCGGCGGGCCACAGTACGCAATTCTTCCTTCAAACGGGCAATATTACCAATGGTGGAATATTAACTTCGACAATGCTCCAGACGGATGGTCAGGAGAGGATTATTTGGAGAAATACAGCGATGTTTCGCCGCAAACGCCTTCGGTAAAAATAACATATCCAGTGGCCAACTCTACTTTAACAAGCAAGAACACTGCAGTTGAAGGAACGTGTTCAAACTATTCCGGCACGGTGGATGTGTTTTATTATAGCGATAAAAAAGAAGAAACATTTGTACAGTGCGTTTCCGGAAAATGGTCAATTCCAAACCTTTCCATAAACAGCAATGCCGGTTCAGGAAGCTTTGACTTGTATGCCATAGTATATCCGCCGACCAGCGTTTCGGTTCAGGACATTATAAAACTTTATTTCAATTGGTCCGACGCGCCTTCCATTACCGTTATATCTCCGAATGGGGGAGAGAGTTGGGCAATGAATTCTTCGCAAACTATAAAATGGGTTAGCCACGGTACTCATGTCACCATTAGTTTAGTATCTCTGGACAAAACCAAAGAAGTGTACGGACTTTTAGGCAGTATTCCTAACGACGGCAGCGAAACTATGTGGCTGCCGTCCGATTTGCCGCTTGGGCAGTATTATCTTCGGGTCAGATGCGTCGGGAATTGCACTTCAAGCGCACAGCAATACGATGACTCCGACGCCCCGTTCAGCATTGTGGCGCAGATAGCTCCCACTCCCACCATCAATGCCATCGCTTCATATATATCCGGCACAATAGACAAGGTTGGCAATACGGGCGGGATAAATACCGATGCTCCGGACGGCATAAATGACGAGCATATATTATTGGGCGGAGTTTCAGGAATAATTTCCAAAGTCCGGATTGCCGGATCATCCGGCGGTATATGGGAGACCCCATACAACGGATCAAATTGGATCGTAGGCCTAAGACCGCAATCCGATCCTTCCAAAGTTGATCTTTACTTTAATTTCTGGCGCCAGGCAAGTTCCTACACCGTATCAATTACGTTTAGCAATGGAGCAACCCAGACCATTCCGGTCTCTGTCCCTGTTGTTCAGCCGACCCCGACTCCTCCTTCCGGCGTGTCAGTCACTCTTAATCTTGTCGGGAATCCGGCAACCGGTCCTTATACTCTGGAAGCCCAAACTTCAGTTGCGGGAGATATTAAGGTTGAATTTTGGGTTGACGGAAATCTTTATCGCACTGAAAACTTTTATCCCTACACTCTTTTCGGAGACAACGGCAGCTCTCTTTTTACCGGAACACTGGGCCAGGGAAGCCACACTGTGTCGGCAAAAGTGTATGGCCAAAACAGCTCAACCCTCCTTGCCGAAGCCTCCACCGCCATAAATGACGGCAATATTTCTTTTCTTGTTCCTTCCAAAAGCGCCCTTGCCATTGTTTTTGATCAAGTTGATGAACTAAAGTTTATATTTGAGAGGCTTAAATTTCTGCTACGGTAGTCAAAACAACCCCTGCTAATTGCGGTTCCTACGACCATCAGTGGTTAATCCATTCCGCGGCGAATGACGCGCCCCGCCACATATTTTAAACTTAGCGCTCCGGAAGTTTACGACAGATATCTTTTTCCCATTGCGATATTTTTTTGCCGACTTTGTAGCGTATTTCGGGCGTCCATTGTTTTAATAAAAAAGTTTTTCCCAAAGACCGGTCCTGTTGTATCCTCGGCAGATTTTCTCCGTTATAAAGCTTTACGGCAATATCGCAAAAGCGCTCTTCGGCTTTATTATTCATGGCGCTGAACATTTCCCGGGGCGGTTTTCTTGTGTCGGGCAGTATTGTTTCAATAATATCGCCCGTATCGGCTTCGTGGTTGACGTGGTGGATAGTTACGCCGATACGGTTGATATCATCATGAAATACCGCGAATTGGTTTCCGACGGCGCCCCTGTAATAAGGCGCCAGCCCCAAATGAAGGTTGATGGTTTGTTTGGCCGTCTGAATAATATGTTTTTTGAGTATTCCGGCGCCCCAGACCACGATAAGCGACGGAGAGATTTCAGAGAGTTTTTTGTATGCCGCGGCGCTATTCACGGAGGCAACATGCATTATCGGCGGTACCCAGCTGATTGTTTCGGGAGTTTTTCTGTCTCTCAACCTGAAGTAATCCAGTTTTTGGCGCAAAGACCGGTTCAAATATAAAAGAACTGCAAAATAAATTGCGCGGATAGTATTATTTTTTTTAAAAAATACCCGTACGCGCTCATGCGGCGTTACAGGCGTTTTTTCTTGCACAATAACAAGGGCAACCGCTCCGAGGGTTTTAGCATGAAGCGAATTTACAAATTCCGTTTTGGATTCTCCTTCAATAGTAATAACGACGATAGGCATTTTATTATTATATCATAATATGCCGCCGTTTTTCGTTTTGCAATGCTCCCCGGGCAGGGATCGGACCTGCGACCGTCGCCTTAACAGGGCGCCGCTCTACCGCTGAGCTACCGGGGAATGTGCTTCCCATGGTGGGAAGGTTGTTATTAATTTAACAAAAATATTTGCTATAATCAACCTATGCTCGCAAGTTACTTTATGTGGCATTATAGCGCGGGGGCCGAAGGGGCCCGGGCGCAGGCAATGCTCGCCGTACTGGCGGTTTATAATTATTTTTCAATAGGCCACCTTTTGGAAAGCCTGTTTTCTCCGTTCCACAGGGATGTGCGGTCTAAAGGCCTCGGATTTGACCCGCAGGTTTTTTTTATGTCAATAGCGGAAAATCTGGTTTCCCGCGTTGTAGGCTTTTGCATAAGGATTATCATCATCTTTCTGGGTTTTATCGCAATGTTTTTTACGGTTTTGGGCGCGGCGCTGTTTTATCTCGGATGGCTCGTGGCTCCAGCGGCGGCGGTTATTTTTATATTTATCGGTTTTTTAATGTTTTTTTGAGCTTCCATGCTTTATATCTTAAAAAATCATCCTTTCCGCGATTCGGCCGATATTGAAAAAAGATACGGTACTCGGAATCTTGAATTGATAAAAAATATCAGCATTTTTGCCGCGGTTATTTTTCCGCTGTTTTATCTGGCGAATTTAGGAAAAGCATGGCTCGGCTTGGGGCTTATTGCACTCGGGATAGGCACTTTTGCCGACCTTCTACGGCGGTTCGCTGTTTATTTTCAGGATAAAAATATTGAATTTTTACCGGAAGACGCGAAGGAACTTTCGCGCCTTGATTTTAAAAACACATGGCCGAATTTCATAGATTTTTCTTCTTATGTGTTTTTGTACGGCATAACTGACCCGAAAAACAAACAGGAAGTCGTCGGCGCTATGATGGAATCGGAATTCGGCAATTTTTTCCTTATGCGGACGGACATCAACAAGGAGGAGTTTCTGAAAAAATGTTCGGCGCTTTTAGGCGAGCTGGATTTGGGTCAGCTTGCGGCTGAGGCGGCGAATTCAGCGTTGCGTAGGGGCCATCGGCTGATGGAACCGTCGGATTTTCTTGCCGCGTTCTCGGTTTGCGACAAAACTTTTGCCGGAATTTTGCTTTCATGGAGTCTTGCCGAGAAAGATCTTGATTTTATTTATCATTGGTTTGATACGGCGCGTGAGCACCGCCCGAAAACTTTTCTTGAAGCGCTGGCGGATTCTCCGGGCATCGGAAAAACTTTGGCTTACGGATATACTCCGCTTTTGGACACGCATTCGAGATCAATTAATATTACCAGCGGCGACGCGGAAGCCCTTCATATTGTGGCGCATAAAAAAGAAATTTCCGAATTGGGAGAAGCTTTGGCAAAAGCAGAGCTCTCAAATGTTTTGCTCGTCGGCGAAGAGGGTATCGGAAAGATGACGATAGTAAAAGGGTTTGTCTGGCGCGTCAGCCACGGCAAAAGCCTTCCGGCGCTTAACTATAGGCGTGTTTTGAGGCTTCAAATGGAGTCTATAATGTCGGAGAAAAGTAAAACAGGAAGCGCTTCAGCGGCGCTTTCAAAGATATTCAAAGAAGCGGAACGCGCCGGCAATGTGATTTTGGTCATAGAAGACATTGAGCTTTATCTTGAGTCGGGCACGGAAACCACAATAAGCGAAGCTCTGCTTCCTTTTCTCCGCTCTCCATTAATAAAGATTATCGGACTGACCACGCCAAAAGGATATTCAAAAAGCATCGGAGATAAATCCCAGCTTAAGCTTCTCTTCAATGAAGTGAGGATTGAAGAGCCCGGAGAAGAGACGGTAATAGAGATATTGGAAGATATAAGCCTTGCGGAAGAAAAAAAGACAGGAGCGCGCATACTTTATTCAACCGTGAAAAAAATATATGAGCTCGCGCTCCATTATATTTCCGGCGTTCCTTTTCCGGAGAAGGCGGTAAATCTTTTGCACCAAACTTTGGTTTTTGCGTCGGAGTCGCGTGCGAGGTTTGTGACACCGGACATGGCGGAACATATTTTAGAAAGAAAATTCGGTGTTGAGCTGGGAGAGGCGGGAGAGGCAGAAAAGAATATTCTTGTAAATTTGGAAAATCTTTTGCATGAAAGCGTTATCAATCAGGAAACGGGAATAAAGGCCATTGCTGACGGGCTTCGGAGAAAACGCGCCGGCATCAGCGCCCAAAGCCGTCCGGCCGGAACATTTCTTTTTTTAGGGCCCACAGGCGTCGGAAAAACGGAAACCGCGAAAGCTCTGGCAAAGGTTTATTTCGGCTCCGCTGACAGGGTCATCCGGCTGGATATGTCCGAATACCAAAACCCTCAGGATATGGCGCGGCTTATCGGCTCCGCGGAGGCGAATCAGCCTGGATATCTTTCCGAAAAAATACGGGCCCAGCCTTTTTCTTTGATATTGCTTGATGAGATAGAAAAAGCGCATCCGAATATTTTAAACCTGTTTTTACAGATATTGGACGAAGGCGCGGCCAAGGACGCGCATTCTAACCGCATGGATTTTACGAGCGCTTTTATAATTTCAACTTCCAACGCCGGCTCGGAATTTATCAGGGAATCTATTAAAGCGGGCCTGTCTTATGAAGAACTGCAAAAAAAACTTCTGGACGTGGTACTGGAGAGGGGAATATTCAGGCCGGAATTTGTAAACAGGTTTGACGGCATTATCATCTACACTCCGCTGACGCATGAACATGTCAGGGCCGTTGCCGTGCTTATGTTAAAAGACCTTGCAAAGCGGATAGAAGACGACGGTTATCAGTTTTCATGGACGGACGCGGCTTTAGACGCTCTGGCGAACGCAGGATATTCCGAAGCCTTCGGAGCGCGTGAAATGCGGAGAGTAATACAGGAAAAAGTGGAATCAAAGCTTGCCAAAGATATCCTCAACGGCAAATACCAAAAAGGAGGCACTATTGCTTTAGACGCAAAAGATTTATAATATATCTATGAATATAAACAATAAAGCATTTTATGCGATTTTGGCCCTGTTAATAATCGTTTTGTTGGGCATAGGAGGCATATACTGGTTTGGCTTAAAAGCGCCAAAACAGGCTTCCAACGCGCCCGCAGGAACCGTACCTGCAAATACGGCAAATAACGGAAAAACCCTGTTATCCGCGGAGATAGAAGCGGTTTTATCCGCCAAAATAAGCACAATTGAGGAGCTGGCCGCTAATCAGATTATTTTAAAGGAAGTCGTACTGCAAAATGAAAAAAACAAAGATCTTTCAAAAAACGCTATTATAGCGCTGGATACGAAATGGCGCGCAAGTAAAGGAATTGATGATTTTATCAAGCCGTTCCTGACCAATAAAATAGCCGTGGCACTTCATGAGTTTCAGGAAAAAAACCCCGGTTATCCTGAAATATTTGTCACTGACAAGATTGGGCTGAATGCCGGACAAACAAATAAAACCTCCGATTATTATCAAGCGGACGAAAGTTGGTGGGTGGATGCATATGCCGGCGGAATAGGCAAGAGTTATCATGGCGAGATAGAATTTGACGACAGCGCGCAATCCGAGGCGATATCTATCTATGTGCCGATCAAAGATCCGGTTAATATGAAAGCAATAGGCGTTATTAAAGCGGTTTTGAGTATTACCGCAATTAAATCAGCGCTCTGACAATGAAGCTGAGGTCAAAACTTTTTTTGGTCCTGGCTTTTATTATTTTTGTTTCGTCCGCCGCGGTTGTTGTCGGGTATTTCAATATGTCCAGGATAGCGGAGTCCTCAAAAGAAGTAATAGAACACGACGTACCTGTAACCCGCGCGATAAAAATATCCCTGACAGAATTGCTTTCGTCGGAGATTGCTTTGGAGAGCGCTTTGGGTGCCGATGATTTTTTGCAGCTGGAAGAAATAAGGGCGAACGAGATAAAGTTTGAACATGCCAACCTGCTCTTCAGCGTTTTCATCAATGCTCTTGCCTGGGGTTCGGAGACCGACGCATTCGCGAAGTCAGGAGGAGGTCTGAATATTGAAGAATGGAAAAGAGAAGGGCTTACGGGAAATCTTATTATTAAGGCTCCGACGCCTGAGGAAGCTCAATTGGCGGGCGCGATAGATATTTATTTCGGAGGATACGTGAATAACGCTTACGCCGCGCTTGCCAACCACAAGAAATTATTGCGGTTAAGAGCGGAAGGGAAGGCCGGTTCGCCGGAAGCGACGGCGGCGGAGCTTGCGGGGAACTCTTCAAAAAACCAGGCTTTGCATTATGCGTCGCTTATTTCGGAGAATCTGGATAGAATAGTGGAGCTTACCAACGCAAATGTTGTTCAAATGGCGGCCGATATTGATGCCGTGCAAAAAAGAACAAGGGCCGTTTCTATTTATATATTTCTCATAAGCTCGCTCATATCTTTGGCGGCTATTTATATATTTATGAAAAGCGCCATAATCGGTCCCTTGGGCGAACTGGTAAAAACGCTCAAATGGTTCGGATCGGGCGATCTTACCATACGCGCGCATATTAAACAAAAAGATGAATTCGGATATTTGGCCGGCGCTTTCAATAAAATGGCGGACGATATTCAGGGTACGTATTCAGGCATGCAGCTGCGGACCAAACAGCAAAATCAGGACCTTCAGGATAAAATTGATATGCTGAAACGGGAAAAAGAGAGTCTGGAACAGTCCGTGAAGGATATGACAAGAACCATCGCCGAACAAAAAGCGGAAATCTTAAAGATACCGTCAAAATAGGCGTGAAGCTGGACAAAAATCCATAAATACGCTATTATGTATTTGGAGTACCTAAAAATTTAAGGAGGCAATTAGTATGCAGGAAAAACCGGAAGTAGAAGTGCTCAATGTCATGCGCGGAGGAGCCAGAATTTTTTTGCGCGAAGGAAACAGTTTGGCGGAGAGGCGCAAGCTGGCGGAATCGATTGAAAAGATGATAAGGAACGGACACTCTGTTTTTCTTCTGAAAGAAGGAACGAAGTCTGATTCAATTGAGAAAGAAGCGTCGTGCCGGATCAAAGGATACGACGCCGAAACGAATTCGTGGATACCGCAGCATGGCAAAACCAGAATTCCCGCAAAGGGAACTAAAGCCATGAGTACCGCGCCCGCAGCAGGGGGGTGATGCGGATGGCGGAAGAACAAACATCAGATTTTGAAACTGTATACAAAAAGGCAAGACGGCAAGTTTTGCGTACTGAAAAAAAATTACAGGGCGCGGGCATTTTTCACGGCTGGCCGTTGGGGCAGAAAAATCTGGATTATCCGAAAAATTATGAATTTATGAATCGTTTCGCGAAAGATAACGCGAAGGGCGCGCCCGCAGCGAAAGAAGATTCTGATGATAAAATCATAAATTCATGGGAGCTTAGCCGTCCCTGGAAAGGGAAATACGGCAACGTGCATATTGTCAGAAATGGTGACGGCAAAATAAGCAAAGTTTTTGAGCCCACGCTGGACCCGGCAAATACGCGCCTTGTAATGATGGCCAGAACCAGTAACGCCCGCATGGAATCTACTATGCGGGAAGCGGAAGAAAAAGGCATGAAAACATTGCGTAAAATGATAAGTTTTTTCCAGTGGCATTGTTATTATGTTGACGGTTCTTTTCTGGAAGACGCTAAAAGCGGAGTAACATACCATATCAGGAAAGGCCGTCCCACTCTTGCCTATAGAAAAGACAGATTTTTATGCGCGCTCTGCCTGCACCCGCTTGCTTATTACGAAGGCACATGGGCGGGAGCAATGACGCCTTCGGACGAGGCCATAGCTCATTTGCTTATGGTAAGAGGCGACGAAAAATTCTTTTGGAGAAAAGCTAATCAAATACCTCTTGAAGACCCACGGAGTGGGGTATGAAAAAACAAACGCCAAGGTTACAAAAACCGGGCGTTTTTGTTATTTTCTCTTTTTTCATATAAAATAGGCGTAATGGATGTGAAATTCGACAAAGACGGATTTTTTTATTGCGCGAAAGCAGTTTTTCTTATCGGCGCCATATTTTTTGCATGGCGCTTTGTCTCCATCGAGTATATAAAATTAACGGTTGAATCTATGATATCCGGAACCTCTGTTCATGTGGCGATAAAACCGAATGTTTCTTCTAAGCCGGTATACCAAAAGTTGGCCGGTACGGACGCGATACTTGCAAACGGAGAAGGCGTTTTGGCGAAAAAAGAAGAGCTTTTGGCAGAAGGCAAGGATTTTGTTTTTGTGGATTTGGGCGAGATGCATATAACTTTTTATAAAGGCAATACCGCTACGACGACTTTTGATATTTTATCCAAAGGCAGGGACGGCAGTTTTTTTGAGACTCCGAGCGGAATCTATACGATGGGATATAAAGAGAAAAACCATTTTTCTTCTATCGGCAAGGTATGGATGCCATGGAGCATGTATATTTTCGGCAATTATTTTATCCACGGATGGCCGTATTATCCCAATGGGAGGCCGGTGGAAGCATCGTTTTCCGGCGGATGTATCAGGCTTTCCGTGGGCGATGCCGGCAAATTGTTCGCGCTTGTTAAAGAAGGGATGCCTCTGCTTATTTACGCCGAGGGAGCTTTGTTGCCTGCCGGTTCAGGCGGCGCTTCAAAGCTGACGGAGGCTTATTTTAAAAAAGTTGATTCGGCTAAAACTTCGAAAATACCGAAACTTTCGGCCGACGCGTATCTTGCGGCGGATTTTGAGACGGGGCAGGTTTTGCTTTCTAAAAACTCCGCTTCTGTTTACCCCATTGCTTCGGTAACCAAGCTTATGACGGCGCTTGTTGCGGCCGAGAGTTTTCAGGCGCGCTCGCTTAAGATAAATAAAATGGAGCTCGCAACATACGGCTCTTCCGGAGGATTGGTTGCCGGAGAAATTTTTTCTTCCGACAAGCTTCTTTATCCGATACTTCTGACTTCTTCCAATGACGCGGCTTCCGTGTTTGAGAACGAAGGGTGGCGCTTTGTAGACATGATGAATCAAAAAGCAAAAGCCATCGGCATGGAACTGACGCACTACAAGGACGCGAGCGGGCTCGCACAGGAAAATGTTTCAACGGCTAACAATCTTTTCACGCTTCTTAAATATATTTACAACAATAAAAAACCGATATTCGATATTTTAGCTTTACCGAAATATACGGCCTCGTCCGATAATCAAAAAAAACAGCATACATGGATCAATGTGAATTGGCCGGTAACCGACGACAGACTGGTCTCCGGGAAATCAGGATATACGGATGAAGCGAGACAAACTTTTACCGGAGTTTTTAAAGTTAAAATGAGCGAAGACGGCGAGCGCAAGATAGCTATTATTGTGTTGCGTTCGGAATCGCGTGAAGGGGACATCAATGCCATAATCAGGCATCTGGAGGACACGATAGTTTACGGCAATGTGCTTGTGGAAAACGGTGTAAAGACTGCTCCAAAAGTCTATTTTAATGAAGCTAATGTATTTGAGGCCCTCGGCCGCAGCCCCTCGGTCGTAGACCTACGGGCGAGATCTACGGGCGAGGCTATACGCGGAAACTAGGGTATATTTAGGTGGTATTGATATTGATTTCAGGACGTGCTAGGATGCCTTTCAATAAGGAAGTACGTTCAATTGGTCAACGAACCCGGTCAACGCACCAAATTTGGTCCTTGTAACCAAAAATTGTAACGTTAGGAAAATATTGGTCCTTAAACGGACAAAGTCCTATCGGACAAATTTATTACAAGTTATTTAACTCTATTAATTCTATGACAAACAAGCCCAAAGGGTCTTTTTTGCATACTATTGATATGGTTTTGGTGCTCACGGCAATAGTTTTTTACGCTTATGCCGGCGAGCTTATCAAGTTTACGCCGCAGGTTGCACTAGCTAACGACGGCGATTCTGAAACAGTATCGGTAGAGCAAAACGATCAAAATGACGATTTCAGCGGTGATGAGGAAGGCACAAGCAACGGAGATATAAATGGCGAGCCAATCGACCCGGGAGAAAACCACGCAAACATCCAAGGGTGTATTAATGGTGAACCGGATTGCGGTGACAACAAGCCTACTCCGACTCCAACGCCAACGCCAACAGTTAGCTGTCCATTAACACCGCAAGCCGGCAGAACAATCGTTGATTTTTTGCCTTATAGCGGCATAGGCTCTCTTACTAATGTTACGCATGTAGCAGGTCCTTACAGCGCGTCAATTAGCTCCGGAACGTACAACATCACGCTTGTCGCTTATGACAAGCATACCGGTGCCGGAGGCTCAGGCAGTCAAAATCAGCCGAACGAAAGATATTTTCTTAATCTTTTGAATTCTGACGGTGAGCTTGTAGCGCATACTAATTCATCGGCAGACATTCCAAATGACCAAGATTATGTAACTACATTGGTTAACAGCTCTTTTGAGGTCATGCAAAACATTGCTTCGGTTGAAGCGTGGCATGCCGCTTATCCGGATGACTCATCTTATAATAGTCATCAGCCGATTTGCGCTGCTTTTGATGATGTGACGCCCACACCAACGCCTACACCGACACCAACTCCGACCCCTTCTCCTACGCCGACTCCCGCGTCCGATTCGGCGACCTTCGTATTCACAAAAATTGTTTGTGACAGCGAAGCTGATTTGCCGGATGCCATGTCATCTCACCACAATACAGCCTCTTCAACTGCGGAGGATTTTCTGGCGGAAAACGAAAATTGCCATTTAGAATCGGGCTGGCAATTTCAATTCGCTTCCTCCGGTACTCCGAATCCCGGAGATGAAACAGGCGTCGCGGATGTTCCGTGGACCACTACCGGCTTCACAAACGCATCAGGCACGGTTTCAACGGATATAAATGTTACATCCTTCGGTGACAGGCTCTGGGTGCGAGAAGCATTCAGGGAAGGATATGTTCCGTTTCTCGGCTCAACTCATCCCGAAGGCGAAGTGTTGAGCGCGGAATTATCGTGTTATCAGGACGGTCTGAATTATGATAATTATGATTACATTTTGAATCCTGTTGCAGGCAACACATATCATTGCGTAGCCTGGAACGCGCCGGTTTCTACACCTACCCCAACCCCTACTCCAACAGCAACTCCTACACCGACTCCATTATCAAATTCAGCTCCGTCAATCACTTTGAACGGCACAAGTACGGTTAATTTGATTGTCGGCGACAATTACACTGAACAAGGCGCGGTTGCGCACGACAACGAAGATGGGGATATCCCCGCAGTTGTCGGCGGAGACATTGCCACCACAACTGCACCCGCGGATTTTGTTGTGAAATACAACTACACGGATACGGGCGGACTTGCCGCTCCGGAAGTTACACGAACGGTTCACGTTGCTCCTGCACCGACTCCGACACCTACCCCAACTCCTACGCCTACCCCAACACCTACTCCTACGGATAATGGCGGCGGAGACCCGACACCTACTCCAACACCTACACCAACTCCGGAAACGAACGGAGGAGGCGGAGGCGGATGGTTTCCGACATCTTCGGCACCTCCTATCGGACAGGTCTTAGGAGAATCTACGGAGCTTCCTTCCAGCTGTACCGAATATTTGCATGAATATATTAAGCTTGGCAGGAAAAATAATCCGGCCGAAGTTATAAAATTGCAGGTATTTCTGAACAAAATGGGCGCAAACCTTCCGGTAACCGGATTTTACGGACCGCTGACTTTCAGCGCCGTAAAACAATTTCAGGTGAAAACGGCTGATCAGGTCCTTGTACCTTGGATCCGGCAAACCGGAAGCATTGATATAACCGGAACAGGTT
>MFHL01000042.1:1101-14030 GCA_001778595.1 Candidatus Giovannonibacteria bacterium RIFCSPHIGHO2_02_FULL_44_11 | reverse complement strand
GCTCATTATCGAATCCGTCGCCGTTAACATCGTACTGACTGAAATCCATTTCGTCTCTCATGACCTTTCTCCTTTCCAAAACGGTTAGTGGGTCTCTGTTTTTTCTTCCGCGATGTCGTCCGGAAAGATGTATTCTGTGCCCGCCGCTCCGAAATCAACCAGAATCAGCAAGCGCCCCATGTTTTCTATAGCCCTCACGAAGGTGCCGTCTCTCGGCAATATTTTTCCTGCGTGTGACGACCGAATTGGCTTATTCGTGTGTATCGGATCTCCAAATTTCATAACGAGCACCCTCCTTTCCCTTTCCTTTTTTGTTTTCAAACCGCCAATATTATTTAAAATTATTGCTCCCATTGGGGCCGCGGAAGCCAGATGTGAGTGCTATGTCTTTGTATAAATGACTTTGCGCACTTTGGCCTTCGCAGTCCTGTTGGAAGCAATAACCCATGTTTTCTAGTCCTATTATACTCTTTTTTAATGAGCTTGTCAAGTAGGAAAAAATAGGCTAATATAGCTTTATATGCGCCCTTAGCTCAACGGATAGAGCGCTTGGCTTCGGACCAAGAGGTTGGGGGTTCAAATCCCTCAGGGCGCGTAATTATAAAAAGTAGTTCGAATCCCCGCCTGCAACGCTATGCGTAGCATTGCGGGCAGGGGGGCAAGGGCAAAATAACGCATGAATTTTCAAATACCAAAAGAAATAAGAGCGGCGGTGGCGATATTGGAAAGCGCCGGCTTTGAGGCGTATCTTGTCGGCGGATGCGTAAGGGATTTGCTTATAGGCCGCTCTCCGCAGGATTGGGATGTTACAACCAATGCCAAGCCTGAAAAAATACAGGAGCTTTTTCCGAAAAGTTTTTATGAAAATAAATTCGGGACGGTAAGCGTGGTTACGGATTCGGACGACCCAAAGCTTCGTACGATAGAAATTACGCCTTTCCGCCTCGAAGGAAAATATTCTGATAAACGGCATCCCGATGAAATAAAATTCGCGGAAAAACTGGAAGACGATCTCGCCCGCCGGGATTTTACCGTGAATGCTATAGCAGCGCGGATTGAAATGGGTCAATTAAAAGGCGAACACCTTTCGGAGCGCGTACGCGCGTCGGAGCCCCCGAAGAGAGGGTTAAGCGCTAGCGAAACGGAAGGCGTGAGCCTTATTGATCCATTTGGAGGGCAAAAAGATCTAGAGAAAAAAATAATCCGCGCGGTCGGAGATCCGTTTGAACGTTTTGACGAAGACGCGCTCCGCATAATGCGGGCCATACGCCTGTCTTCCGAATTGGATTTTAAAATAGAAGAAAAAACTTTCAGTGCTTTAAAAGAAAAAGCGCGCCTTTTAAAATTGATTGCCATGGAGCGCATCCGCGACGAATTTTCAAAAACCTTGATGTCGGAAGTTCCTTCAAGGGGACTTGAAAAAATGCGCGAGCTCGGGATTTTAAAAATTTTTCTGCCCGAGCTCGAAGAAGGCTGGGAAGTCGGCCAAAACAAACATCATATTTATACGGTTTGGGAACACAATGTAAAGGCACTTGATTGCGCCGCCAAAGAGCACTGGCCGCTTGTTGTCCGTATGTCCGCGCTTTTTCACGATATCGGCAAGCCCCGTGCGAAGCACGGCGACGGCCCCGACTCGACTTTTTACAATCATGACGTGATAGGCGAAAAAATGTCCTCTAAAATATTGTCACGCATGAAATACGGAAAAGATTTTACGGATAAAGTTGCGAAGCTGGTCAGGTTTCATCTTTTTTACTACAACGTGGACGAAGTGTCGGAGTCTTCAGTAAGAAGGCTGATAAGAAGAGTCGGACCGGAAGATATGGAAGACTTAATCCGTGTGCGCATCTGCGACCGCATCGGTTCGGGTGTGCCGAAAGCGGAGCCGTACAAACTGCGTCACTTCAGGTTTCTTGTGGAAAAGCTCCAGCGGGATCCGGTGTCTCCGAAAATGATGAAAATTAACGGCGACAAAATAAAAATGATTACAGGTAATCCGCAGGGAATTAAAATAGGCCTTATTATTAACGCTTTAATGGAGGAAGTATTAGATGATCCTGAAAAAAATACGGAAGAATATTTGGAAAAGCGCGCGTTTGAATTCAATTCCCTTTCAGAATCAGACCTTAAAAAACTCGCCGAAGCCGGCAAGTCAAAAAAGATCGGCCTCGAAGAAGAAGAGATTTCCATAATCAAGAAAAAGCATTATGTTAAATAGTATGGAACAATTTAATCAAGAAGTTTTAAAAGAAGATTTTGAGATTCAGTTTGCCCGCAGACAAGCGATCGATGTTTTGGACGGAAAAATAGAGGCGATGGATATTGGGCCGGATGTTTTGAAGACAGAAGTTCCGGTTTTGTTGGCGCCCGGATGGGCAGCTTCACTTGAAGTATTCAAAGATTCCATTAAAATTTTATTTGAAAAAAACAGAAGAGTGCTTGCGCTTGAACGCACCGAAGAAAATGTGAGCGAAAATGAGATTGATGAAAAACTGAAACGACAATACCCCATGGAGATATTGCGTAACGCCACGGCATTGTTGCGGCTTCTGGAAGAGAAAAAGATAGATAAGGTAGATGCCGTCGCTCATTCCGAGGGCGTCGATAATATTTCTATTGCTTTCGCCATTAACCCCGAAAAATTCCGTAATATAGTGTTTATTGCGCCGCCCGGCCTGACAGGAAAAGATAGTTTTTACGGGCTCGCGGGAAGATTTAGCCTTTCGCTCATGAAAGAACTTAAAAAATTTGTTTTAAGCAATGATGAAAAAGAAAAAGAGCGCATAGCAACTGTTGTGGAAGAGGCAATAAAATACATCGTAAAAAAGCCGGCACGCTCAATAAAAGAAGAGATAGGCATATCCAGAATAGAAATTCAGAAAAATTTAGAAGACATGCAAAAAAAAGGAGTCGGTGTGGCTGTTATTGCCGGGGTAGACGATGTCGTCTTCCCGATGGATAAAATGCAAAAAAATGTCACAAAAGACCAATTCGACGGATTCGTATCGGTAAAAGGCGTACATAATGAGATAATCAATAACCCCGAACAATATATGGCCGCCGCTGTTGAGCTTTTGGACAAGTTGGAAAAAAAGAAAAATAGCCAAAATTAGGATTCTGTGCAAGAATCAGATAACAATTGATATATCGGGGTGTAGTATAGTGGTAGTACGTACGTCTCGGGTGCGTATGGCCCGAGTTCGATTCTCGGCACCCCGACCACGAAATTAAAAATTTGAAGATACCTGTCAAGTTGACCGGTTTTTAGATTTTGTCTTACCTTAAAGGTAGGTGTGTGGTTGATAAATAATGGATAATACGGAATCCGGCTATTTTCGCATACAGATGCGGGTGAAGCGCATTTCAATGCGCCTCGCAAAAATTTTTTTTAAGACGGAAGTTATGGGCCGCGAACACGCAGAATTGCTTTCGGGGCCGCTGATAATAATTTCAAATCATACAAGTTTTATTGACCATTTTCTTATCGGTGTGGCTTTGCCGTTTAATTTAAAGCTGTTTCCGATACGCACTATGGCAAAAAAAGAGCAGATGGATAGGCCGCTCATCGGGCCCTGCATAAAAACGCTAGGAGGGTTTGTTTCCAAGACCAAAGGGAAAAATTTAGACGAGCTTTTTCTGGTGCCCGAGGAAATTTTAAAAAACGGCGGCGTCGTGCTGATGTATCCCGAGGCATTTATTTTTACCGACGGTAAGCTTCATTCGACAAAAAGCGGAGCGGCCGAACTTGCCATAAGAACGTCCGCAACTATTTTGCCGATAGGCATCAGCGGAATGGGTCATTTTCATATGCCGGACCTTGCAAAGCAGATCTTTGCAAGAAGGAAAATTAAAATTACTTTTGGCCGGCCGTTTTCGGCCGAAGGTTATTCCGACAGAAAAATCCTTAAGAAAAGAATAGAAGACGAAATGCACGCGGTTTTCGAGCCGGACTATAAATAGGACTCATAAAATCTGTCTTAGCAAGATGGATTTTTTCTTTTATTAGGTTAGCCTGAAGGAAGATTGACATGATACTTATGCCGCATTCGGATTATGGCCGCGTAGGCTTTGTATTGGGCAGTGGGGGGCTGGCGGAATGCCTTCCTCAAAGTGTTCAGGTAGGGCGGGTTCTTAAGGCCGGAATCAAGCCGGACTATATTAATGGCGAATCTGGAGGAGGTTTGGTTGGGCTTGATTTGGAAAAAGCATTTGCTATTTTGAAGAATTATTTTTATTCGCCGTGGACGATTTATGATCTTAATCCTGAAATTGAAGCCATTATAGATAAGGTGCTGAGGGGGATTCCTAAGTCTCCTTTCCATAAGCATGAATCCTGGCGCGATTTATGGCGCGATTTTGAAACGCAGAGTTATAATGCGAAGCAGGTTGTAAGCCTTGTATTCAGAATTTTGCATAGCATCCCGACTTTGCCGGGCGATATTAAACCGTCTCCTCAGGATTTTTCTCCGCTTTGGCAAGAGCTCACAAAAGAACTTCGGGACTCGGGATTGGTTAGAGTAAAAAATATTTTTGACCCGGCGCCGTTGGCAAAAACTTTGAGCAAGGTATTGGATCTCAAAAAAATTATGGAGCAAGACGCCGCTTTTCATATATTGGTTTGTTCCGGTGCCGAAGAACATATTTTTTCGACCGGCAAAATATTGCCCGCGGAATATTTGCCCAGAATGAGGGTTCCTTTGCATGAAATTGCTTCTGAAGAACAGCTGTTGTCCGCCGTGATGGCGTCCAGCGCCGTCAGGCCGTATTTTCCACCGGTAAATATTAACGGCACGTATTATTGGGACGTCGGCGGCGTCAACCCATTACCTGTGCAGTATGCAATAGATGCCGGATGCGACACTATATTTGTTTTCGTTAAGAATTATTGGAATTTTGAATCAAATTTAGAGGCAAGTATTGCGGAGTCGTTCATTGAAGAGGGAGATAAAAAAACAAGAAAAATTTTTATAGATACGCACGAAAAGATTTTTTTAAGAAAAGAAGAAAATATAAAAATTCATTTTATTTATCCGCAGACTTTGCATCCCGACCTCGAGCTGTTATGGGTCTCTCCTGAAGCCATTGAACACACTTTAAAAATTGAAACAGAAGCAACGGATAAATGGCTGAAAGACAACCTGAATATTGACGTCAAAGACTAGGAACTTTTTTGCAAAAAGAGGCAAGTTGCCTCTTTTTTTGTTTGAGTTATGTTTGGGATAGGTTTGATAAATTAACATGGATTTCACTATTTCGGGAGACCTGAAGGATTTTAAGGACCTTGCGCGGCAGATTTGCGAAGACGAATTAAAACCGGTCGTGCTTGAACTGGACAGGAAAAGAGAATATCCGAGAGAGTTTTTAAAACTTATCGGAAAAACCGGTTTTATGGGGGTTTGGATTCCGGAGGAATACGGGGGCGCCGGCTGCGGTCTTTTTGGGTTGGCTTTGCTTGCCGAAGAGATTGCACGGGTTTGCGTCGGCACCGCGACGGCTTACTCGGCTATCGCGCTGGGCACTCTCCCTGTATTGCTTTCCGGCACCGAAGCGCAAAAGCAAAAATATCTTACCAAGGTTGCGAACGGCGAATACATAGCGGGGTTCGCGCTTACGGAGGCCTCTTCCGGTACCGATGCTTTCGGGGGGATGCAGACCAAAGCGGTCCGCGACGGAGATTTTTATATAATTAACGGCACAAAACAGTTCATTTCAAACGCCAGCCAGGCTGATTTTTATTCCGTGTTCGCCAAAACAAATCCAAATGGCGGGCCGAGAGGGGTGTCAGGATTTATTGTTGATAAAGATACGCCCGGACTTTCATTCGGGCTGAAGCTGGAAAAGCTGGGTCTGCATTGCTCGGATACCAGAGAAGTTGTTTTTGAAAATTGCAGAGTGCCGAAAGAAAATTTAATCGGCGGAAAAGAAGGCCTCGGCATAAGAACCGTTATACGTACGCTCAATAAATCGCGGGTTATCGGCGGAGGCGCGCATGGTGTTGGGTGTGCGCAGGGCGCATACGAAGAAGCTCTGCGGTATGCCAAAAACAGGAAACTTTTCGGGAAAAGAATCATAGATTTTCAGGTTAATCAGCATAAGTTCGCGAACATAGCCACGGAAATAGAAATGGCCCGGCTTATGGTTTATGAAGCGGCCTGGATGCTGGACCAAAATTTGCAGGAACACGATGCCGGAAAATACGCGGCAATGGCAAAGTGCGCGGGTTCTGACGCGGCTATGCATACGGTGGTTGAAGCCATGCAAATTTTCGCGGGAGCTGGATACATGGATTCTTTAGCCGCGAAATTTTACCGCGACGCGAAAGTGCTCCAGATTTACGAAGGTACGAATGAGGTCCAAAGGGACGAGATAGCGCGGAATTTGATGCGCGAAAAATAAAAAAGGGCGCCACGCTGTGACGCCTTTTAAAATTATTTGTTACACCCCGTTTTCTGCTTCTTCTTTTGCTTTTTTATATTTTTCTTTTTGGACCGCGTTCCTCGCCCGGTACAATACCTCTATTTTTCGGAGAACATCAGGCGCGGCCAAGCTAAGTACGGGTATTATTCCGTCTATGCTTGGGATAAAGTTATCGTTTTTTTTATAAAACTCTAAAAGTTTTTGTGCCAACTGGCCAATTTCCTGTGCGCTTGGCCGGTCCGTCTCGGACGCATAAGTGGATCTGATCGCGTTGTATACCGCGTCTTCAAATGAAGTTTGCAGATATTTATTTTCCGGAAAACGGTTCAGTGCCCGCGAAATAACTTCAACGCCCGGAATCCCGTACCTTTTCCCGTAGCTGAGAATAAATCTGAAATCGGGCAATGAGCCGCCGTTGTCATCACCGGATTCCCAGCTGAGTTTTTCAATGAGCGTTACTGCTTCTGAAAATAACTTATCGGTATTTGTAAAATCGTACTTATCGTTTGTATGCATTTTAGCAAGCGACCGATATAATCTCGATCCCAACAAAGCCAGTTGTTTGAAAGGAAATTCGTCGTCGGCTTGCTTATCTGTAGATGTAGCGGACTGTGAATATCCATATTCTTGTTCGTAAGAACCGGGTTCATCAGGAATTGTAGCGGTTTCTTGTTTTTTGCGGTTTTTCTGTCGTTTTTCCCCGGCTCCCGCAAGCACGGTTTCGCCGTTTTGCAGTTTTAGCGCGATGGTATATTCTCCAACTCTCGCGAATTTTGCAACGGGGCTCGGGATTTCCCTGACTCCCGCCGAAAAAAGCAGGGCATAGTCGCCCTCGGACAATTCTTTGGCCTGTTGCCAATTGTACTCCGCGCGGGCGCTTTCCAAAAAAACAAATAAAGACAAAACAAACACAATTTTCAAAGCCAGATATTTTTTCATTTCAATCCCTCCCAAAATTTCTAATCATATGCGTAGCAATAACATCGTAATTTGTCAAGAATTTAATGTATTTTCCGCCCGTGCTATACAAAGATTAGATTTGAGAAAAATAATATGGCGAAAAAGGAAGTTTTTGTGGCGCTGGTGTCCAGAGTGCCTTTCGGGGCGGTGGACCAGATCGGACAGCATAATTTTAAAAGTTATCTGAGAAAAAAAGCATTTATTTCCGGAAAATACGGACAGGACGAAATCGTGAAAGTTGTTGAAGATATGCATAGCTCGGCGAACAAATTCCTGGCTGAACTCAAAGAACTTGAAGCGCGGACCGGGCTTACCATCAGGGCCGAATATCCTCCCAACCAAGGCTCATTTGCAAATATTCCCGCCGCCGATCTGGCGCTTATCGCTCTGGAACATCTTTTCGCGCAATACGGCGGAAAATATGATTTGCGCGGGGCGATAGACTCTTTTTATGTCGGCTCCGTTATTTCGCACAAGACCGAAGAAAATGCCGTGCACGCGTTCGCGAAAGTGATCGCTCTCCGCGCCAAAATGAACCGCGCTAGCGCGCTTACGCTTGATATGGCCTGCTCCTCGGGACTAAAAACGATAGACCTTGCGTATAAGGATATTGCTTTTCACGGCGCCGATTTTGCTATCGGCTGCGGAGTTGAAAAAATGAGCGGAGTGCCCGACCGGCTTGTGCGGGGCGGACTTACCAATCCGTTCGACGGCCATCTTATGGCGGGGCTTGCGGACGAGACGGGGAAAATATTCGGGCTTACGCGCGAAGAACTGGATGATTATGCGTTTGAATCGCGGAGGCGCGCGCTTTTGTGGCAAGGACAACATAGATTCATCGCTCCGGTGCGTGTCCGTGATTCTTTGATCGTTGACCGCGATGAAGAAGTGGACATGCACGCAATGACGCGGGACAGGTTTTCCAGAGTGAAAACTTATCCTGTGTCCGAAGATCCGGACGCCAAGAGATGCGCAATGGTAACCGCCGGAAATTCCGCGGCATATGCGGACGGCACAGGAGCAGTCGTTTTGGCTTCTCCGGAAGGCCTCAAAAAATTGGGAATCCCTCCTTTGGCAAAAGTTTTAGCGTACGCGGAGGCTACCGGCCCCGATCCTAAAAGTTTTATTTTAAAACCCGAAGAAGCAATCAGTAATACGATATCTATAGTCAGAGCTGAACTCGCGAACCCGGATTTTTCTTGGAAGGATATCGGGCATATTGAAATTAACGAAGCGTTCGATGTCGGCAATATTTTGGTTATGAAATTTCACCCCGAAATTACGCGGGAGAAAATGAACAAGCGCGGAGGTGCTATTGCCCACGGACACGCGATCGGCGCGTCCGGAGTTCCGCTCACAGTAAAATCAATCGACATTTCTTTAACCGACCAAATTAAATACCACGTTGTGTCTCTTTGCCACGCGGTAGATTCCGCTTCGGCTTTGTTTCTTGAAAATCCGAATGTTTAATATTGCAGGCCCTGTCAAATGACAGGGTTTTAATTTTCTGCTATACCAAAAACAGAATTGAAATATCGTATGAGCAAAAAAGATGTTTTGGTGGTCGGCGCGATGCGCTCGCCTATCGGTAACGGCAGGGATGACTCTTCTTTGTTTGGAATAACTCCGCAGGAACTGGCCTGCCAAATTCTGGAAGCGCAGTTTCTTAAAGTGCCGGTCCCGCGCGAATCTATCCAAAGTTTTCGGCTTGGCTCGGTTGTCTCATTGAAATCAAGCGCGGTAACGCAGGGGCTTGCAAAAGAGATAGCTCTCCGCGCAGGTATGTTCAACGCTTCTTCAAGTATTGTGGAAAAAGTCTGCTCTTCAGGACTCCGAGCAATTTATGAGGCTTCTTCAGACATAAGAAACGAAGGGTGCGATTTTGCGATAGGAGCCGGAGTTGATGTGATGAGCGGGGTTCCGAAAGAAGTAAATATCGGAGCGCTGACCGACCCGATTACCGGCAAACACATGGCCGTACTATCCGACGGAAAAGCGCGCGAACTTGGTTTTACACGCGAAGACTACGACAGATATGCGGTTGAATCTTATGCCCGCGCAAAAAAACATCTGTATGATTATGAACACGACGGATATCTTGCGCCGGTTATTTTGAATCCCTTAAGCGGAAGTGAAAGTGCGCGGATAGTGAATTTTGATCAAAACGTCATGATTCCGGACAAAAAATTGGAAAAGATGAAAAAAATGATTATCGGCGGATGCGAAATTACAACTGCGTTCAATGCATCTAAATATGCCGACGGATACGGAAATCTTTTTCTGGCTTCTCCGCGCGGGGCAAAAAAAATGCATCTGGAGCCTCTGGCAAAAATTCTGGCTTATGCCGAACACACCGAGCGCGAATCCAAAGATTTTATCATTGCTCCGGCTGGCGCCTCGCTTAAAGCGGTCAAAAAAGCAAAAAAAGCTCTTTTTAATATTGATGCCTGGTGGGTTAACGAAGCATTCCCCGCCCCGCCTCTTTATTTTTTTGATAAAATCCCGGAAGCGCATTGGGAAACCATAAATCCCACAGGCGGGGCGATAGCTTTCGGGCATGCGCTCGGGGCGACCGGCGTGATACTTTGTGTGAACGCTATATGCCAGGCAAGGAGAGAGAAACAAAAATACATTGTGGTATCTCTCTGTAATGCCATCGGCGAAGCCACCGCGATGGTGTTTGAAATATTATAATCTCGCCCAACCCCCTTCTTATTTAAGGAGGGGTTTTTTGTGCTATAATAATTTCATATGAATAAATTAAAATCGCAAGGCATTGCACCAATTATTATAATGATAATAATTGTTGGGGTTTTAGCTGTTGCGGCAGGAGGATATTTTGTGGCAGTTAAGAGGCCCACCTCCGTTGTATCTCCTCAAACACAGATGCCACCATTAAATGAATACCAGATGGCACCGCCAACAGCACCTGCAACTTGCGATAATTATCAATGTTTAATTTCTGCCGCCGCACAATGTCAACCGATATCTGTCATCGTTTCTTATTCTGGAATGCCAAGCCCTTTTCTTTCCGGCATGCTTGTATCCGGACAAACAAAGTATGAAATCAAAAAGTCGTCTGGCGTGAATGATTGCGTTCTTGTTTTTTCATCCCCCGTTACTGTTTTCAGTATTTCTAATAAAGGACGGGAGGCAGCTTTGGCTAAAGGGATGACCGACGCTCAAATTACCGCCCAATTGCAAACGATGAATGATAGTTTAAAGTCGGTAGTCGGGATACAAACCTGCCCAAGCAACACAAGTGCCATTTCAGCTTATTTGACCGACATGAAAGATAATGGCGGAAACTTAAAAATCGAATCCAAAGTTAATTCAACCGGACAGACGACGACTTACACAGCTTCCGCCGGCCAAAAATTAATATGCACAACAGTTACTTTACCGAAAGAACAACCATAAACAAAACACAGAGAAATATTTCAAAAAATAATTAAAAATAAAAAAGCTCAGGCTTGCGCCGCGAGCTTTTTATTTTTTGATTTTTTTTACGAATTACGCATATAGAAATTTAATGTTTGCGGTAAAGTCAGGATTTTTTGAATCCAGAGCCGCGATTTCAACCGCTTGTGTTACCAGCGTCCTTTTGCCGATTTTTTCAATGGCTGCCAAGCGGGTACGTGCGTGCAAGGTGCTCCCCGTAAGAACCAGTCCCATAAAACGGTATTGGCCTCCGTTGTTAATAATCATTTTATACCCGGTAAGTTCGAATTCCGGTGGAGGCATGAGCGCCGGCATCAGGCTCATAACCAGAAAGCCGTGCGCGATTGTTTTCTTGCGGAACGGACTTTCCCGTTTTGCCCTCTCTACATCAACATGGATCCATTGACGGTCTTCCGTGGCGTCCGCGAAAAGATTTATCTTGTCCTGCGTGACCGTAATCTCAGGCCCCCATGGGCCGAATTTTTCACTAACCTCGGCTTGCAGTGCCGCGATATCTTTCACGTCAATTGTTTTCATAGATATAAGCCTCCGTTGACGTGCAGTACCGTGCCGGTTATGTAACTCGATTTTGCAAGGAAAAGCGCTGCGTCGGCGACGTCATCCGCTGTACCCATGCGTTTTACGGGAATTTTGGCGACGAGGTCGTTAAAAATTTTTTCAGGAATCTTTTTTGTCATGTCGGTGTCAATGAACCCGGGCGCTATCGCGTTTACCGTAATTCCTTTTCCGGCGTATTCAAGCGCGAGAGATTTTGTAAGTCCCGCAACGGCCGCTTTTGACGCGCTATAGTTGGCTTGCCCGGGATTTCCCGAAAAAGCAACGATTGAAGACAGATTGATTATCCTTCCCCACCGGTTTTTGAGCATGCCCGGTAAAAAGGCTCTGGAACAATTAAAAACGCTTTTTAAATTTACATCCAGAACTTTGTCCCAAGCGTCTTCATTCATCCTGATAAAAATATTGTCTCTTGTGATACCGGCGTTGTTGACAAGTATGTCCACGGTTCCGGCCCACAATTTGCAGGTGTCAGCCGCCTCGGCAGTTGCTTTGAAATCGCTTACATCCCAAAGAACTTTTTCTGCCAAGACGCCTAAGTTTTGAATAGCAAGAACGGTTTCATCCGCCGCGTTTGATTCAGATGGAAGCTCATTTACCAAAACCGTCTTTACTCCCGCTTTTGCGAACGCAAGCGCAATCGCTTTTCCGATACCTCTGCCGGCGCCGGTCACAAGGACCGCGGCATCTTTCAGTTCCATATTTTATCCTTTCTGATTAGTCAAAATCTGGCTTCAATATAGTCCCGGGATATGTTAAAGTCAACGTTATATGGGCAAATATTTTTTAACTTCGGAATCGGTTACGGAAGGACATCCCGATAAATTGGCGGACCAGATATCGGACTCGGTGCTGGACGAAATATTAAAGAAAGACCCGCATTCGCGCGTGGCCGTTGAGGCACTGCTCACAACCGGCCTTGTGATAGTTTCAGGCGAAGTTACGACAAAAGCTTATGTGGACGTGCAGGCTATCGCGAGAAAAGTATTAAGAGACGCAGGATACACTAAGAGCGAATACGGAATAGATTCGGAGAGCTGCGGAATATTATCTTCTCTTCACGGTCAGTCGCCGGATATCGCGCAGGGTGTCGGTAAAAAAATAGAAAAGCCCGAGTTAATAGGCGCGGGCGACCAGGGAATGATGTTCGGCTACGCGACCGATGAGACGCCCGAGCTGATGCCCGCTCCCATTGCTTTTGCGCACCGCATTACGCGCGCGCTCGCACGCGCAAGAAAATCGGGCGCGCTCCCCTATCTCCGCCCGGACGGAAAATCGCAGGTGACGGTGGAATATGAAAATGGCGCGCCGAAAAGAATTGATACGGTTCTTGTTTCCGCACAGCACAATCCCGACATCGCGCAGTCAAAAATGAAAAATGACATCATAAAAACGGCAAAAAAAGTTTTGCCTTCAAAAATGATTGATAAAAAAACAAAATTTCTTGTAAATCCGACGGGGCGCTTTGTCATCGGCGGACCGCAGGGAGACACGGGGCTTACGGGCAGAAAAATAATCGTTGATACTTACGG
>MFHL01000042.1:842-1082 GCA_001778595.1 Candidatus Giovannonibacteria bacterium RIFCSPHIGHO2_02_FULL_44_11 | reverse complement strand
GGAGGAGCATTTTCGGGCAAAGACCCGACAAAAGTTGACCGCTCGGCTTCATATTATGCGCGCTACGCGGCAAAAAATATCGTCGCTTCGGGTGTCGCCAAAAAAGCGGAAGTAAGAGTTGCCTATGCGATAGGCGTACCAAAACCTCTGATGCTCCATATTGACGCGGTAGATTCGCAGGTTTCAAAAGAAGCGCTTCACCGCGCGGTAAACAAGATTTTTGATTTCCGCCCCGGAATG
>MFHL01000042.1:0-828 GCA_001778595.1 Candidatus Giovannonibacteria bacterium RIFCSPHIGHO2_02_FULL_44_11 | reverse complement strand
AAATTTACGGCGCCCCATTTACAAACAAACCGCCACCTACGGCCACTTCGGCCGTCCCGATTTAGATTTACCATGGGAGCGCACCGATAAAGCCGCGGCGCTGAGAAAGTTGTTAAAATAGGGAAAAAAGGTATACTGTTTCAATTAAAGGGCCCATAGTAAAATGGCATTACGTACCCTTCGCATGGGTAAGGTCCGGGTCCGACTCCCGGTGGGTCCAAAAGTTGTATTAAGCTTAGTTTTATGCTATTATCTCAATATGAAATATAAAAATACCCTCAAAAAAGGCTCGGTGCGTTTTTTGATTTTCCGCGACGGAGAGTCTTGGTTTGGGGTTGCTTTAGAATTTAATGTTGTTGTTGAGGCAGCAAACCCACAAGAGGCATATATATTTTTGAATGAAGCTACATCGGGCTATTTAGAATCTGCAAGAAAAGCTAAATTAAGACCGATTGTTTTAAATCAAAAACCGGAGGCTGAATACGAAAAAATGTGGCAGGCAAATCAGGATGCTAAATTGAAAGCAAAATACGAAAAGATAGTAAACAATTTGCCGATTTTTAGTTCGGGCGTGCTAGACCTTGCAGTAAGATAGATTATGCCGAGAGGACTCAATAATTGGACTTTTAAAGATATCGTAGATTTTCTAAAGAAAAATGGTTTCCGGCAGACTCATTCTCGCGGAAGCCATTTTTATTATATCGGCCGTTCTGGTGGTGAACCGCGCCAGACGCACATCCAATACCATGGCCAAAAATCTATTCACCCCCGTACACTTAAAGCGGTTATTACGCAATCAGGCATCCCGCAATTAGAATGGCTTAAATG
>MFHL01000041.1 GCA_001778595.1 Candidatus Giovannonibacteria bacterium RIFCSPHIGHO2_02_FULL_44_11 | reverse complement strand
TTTAAATCCGGAAAATACCGCGTGCTTGTGGCCACAGATATTGCCTCGCGCGGAATAGACGTAACCGGCATTGAAGTGGTCATCAATTACGACCTGCCTGAAAATCCCGGCGACTATGTCCACCGCATTGGGCGCACCGGAAGAGCCGGCGCGATGGGCCGGGCAATTTCTTTCGCAATGCCCGACGAAAAAGATTCCGTCCGCGCGATAGAAAAACTTTTGAGAACCGTGATAGACGTTTCCAAACACCCCGAAATAACCGAGGAAAAATTCACCGAATACAGAATAGTCCCCCGCCACTTCTCCCAGCGCCGTTTCTCCGGCCGTAGCTCCTCGCGCCCTTCCTACGGCGGCAGAGGAAGATTTTCAAGATAAAACCAAACAAAAAAAACGCCCCGATTTAACCGCGGACGTTTTTGGTTTTGCATTCTTTTTTTGACTATTCAAGCGCGTCTCCTGCGCGTTTTTCGGCGATTTCCTCAAGCTCGGTTTCGCTTTCGGCGGATAGATAAATTTCCACCCAATCATGTGTGGAAAGATCCAGAGTAAGTGCTTTTGCGAGCAAATCCGCTTCGTTTTTTTCGCTTAATCCGTATTCGTCCAGAATATCAACAATATCCTCCGCATTCTTCGCGGAGCGAATTCTTTCGTTTATCTCCGCGTTTAGCTCATCTTCCCGGCGGCTAAATCTTACCGACACCTTGACCGCGCCCGGAACTGAAAACCTTACGGCGGGCTTATTGTTTTCCCACCAAAGCTTTCCTAAAACTAACCCTGCAATAAAAACAGTCACATGCCACCATTCGATATTTTCAAACGTCAGAACCTCCTTCAAAAAATATTTCTTTCCAGAGTATACACCACATCTGACTTTTTGGCAATAGTTAGCGTACGATGTATAATAAATGAATGCTAAACAGATTTTCAAACAGAACTTATTTGCTGATAGCCACCGCGATGATAGCTGTTTTTGCGGGCATATTATTTCTTATGGGCCAGGTGCCTATCTGCAAATGCGGGTACATTAAGCTTTGGCACGGCATTACATATAGTTCCGAAAACTCCCAGCATCTTACGGACTGGTATACTTTTTCGCACATAATCCACGGATTTGTTTTTTACTGGATATCGAGAATTATCGGAAAAAAATTCGGCTGGCCCGTTGCCTTAAGCTTTCTTCTGGCGTTATTTGCGGAAATATCATGGGAGATTTTTGAAAATACTGATTTTATAATAAACCGCTACCGCGAAGTCACTATTTCATTAGATTATTACGGCGACAGCGTAATCAATTCAGTATTTGATGTTTTATCCATGATTTGGGGATTTTGGCTCGCAAGAAAATTGCCCGTTTGGGTGACTATCCTGCTTATAATAATAATGGAGCTTTATGTGGGGTTTATGATACGCGACAATTTAACACTGAATATTGTAATGCTCGTCTGGCCGCTGGAAGCGATAAAAAACTGGCAGACGGGAGGATAATAAATTGCTATACTTAAAAAAATGCCCGAACAAAATAAAATAGCGGTTTTCGGCGGAGGATGCTTTTGGTGCACGGAGGCGGTTTTTTCCGCCGGAGGCGGATCCGCCTATGGCGGAAAAATGTTTCCGGGTATTATTTCCGTCACGCCCGGATACGCGGGCGGTGCCCCGCCGGAAGCAGGCAAAAGTCCGACTTACGAGGAAGTTTCCGCGGGAGGCACGGGTCACGCGGAAGTTGTCCGCGTTGAATATAACCAAGCAAAAATTTCTTACCGCGAACTTTTAACAATATTCTTCGCCGCACACGACCCGACAACCCTAAACAAGCAAGGCTCGGACAAAGGCGCCCAATACCGTTCAATAATCCTTTATTATAATGAAGAGCAAAAAAAGGAAGCTGAAGCTTTTATCAAGGAAATTGACGCCTCGCATCCCGGAGGCGCTCCCGTGGTCACTGAAATACAGCCGTTGAAATATTTCTACCGCGCCGAAGAAGAGCACAGGGATTACTACAAAAAAAATCCGTACCAGCCATATTGCCAGCTAATCATCAATCCTAAACTTGAAAAAGTCCAGAAAGAATTCGCAGAGCTTCTCAAAAAATAACAAATAAAAAACCGCACGATATTATCGTGACGGTTTTGGGTTAAGAAATTCCCAATAGCAGTCTACATCGACGACTTTAGCGAATCTGAATTCCTTTACTTTTTGAATGACCGCTTCGCACATAGTATTCAGCACTTCTTCCGTGCGCTCCGGCTTCTCATAAAGTTTGACTACTACGTCAATATTTTCCCGCCTGTGGTTTTCGGTAATATCGCGAAGAATATGAACATCGATGTCCCAGACAGTGCATTTGAGCTGCGGTATATCCGCAATCGCCTCCCTAATCCCCGGGCGGAATAAACCGTTAATTTGCACCGAGCTCTCTCCGCCCGGCACCCCATAAATTACTACGACAGGCATATTTAGTTTCCTCCTCTCGCAAAAAATTAGCATACTCATTTTGTTTTGACAAGGTTAAAAAAATCGTGTACTATATAAAAGCCTTCGGCATCCGCCAACTGGCGGAGGCGTTCGGGGCTTTTTTTAATAAGAAGGAAATAAAAATGGATATTCGAAACATCGCAATAATCGCTCACGTAGACCACGGCAAGACGACACTTACCGATGCTTTGCTGCGCCAAACCGGAGCGGCGGAAGAGGGCGTTTCAATGGACTCAAACAAGCTTGAGCAGGAGCGCGGTATTACAATTTACTCAAAAAACGCCGCGGTTTATTGGACTCCTTCGACAAGCTCAGGATCTCCGCAAGCTCCGACAAAAATAAATATTATAGATACTCCCGGACACTCCGACTTCGGCTCGGAAGTAGAGCGTGTGCTCCGTGCTATAGATTGCGTGCTTTTGGTGGTGGACGCGCAGGAAGGGCCGATGCCGCAAACCAGATTCGTTCTCAAAAAATCTCTGGAGCTGGGATTAAAGCCGATAGTCATAATAAATAAAATAGACAAGCCTGCCGCCGACCCGCACAAATGCGAAGAACAGGTTCTGGAATTGTTTTTAGAGCTCGGCGCCTCGGACGCGCAGTCAAATTTTCCTGTTGTGTACGCGAACGGCAGGGCGGGTATTGCAGTAAGAAAGCTGGATCCGATTCATCCGCCAACCGGCGGAGACCTAACTCCGCTGCTTGAAGCGATACTTCAGCATGTTCCGCCGGCCTCAACTCCCGAAGCCGCAGAAAAGCCGCTCCGTCTTCAGCCTTTCAATCTCGGCTACGATAATTTTTTGGGGCGCTTGGCGGTTTGCCGCATTTATGAGGGCGTTGTTTCAAAGAACCAAAACGTATTTGTAAAAAAACAGGGGCAGGCGGCAAGAGCGGGCAGACTTTCAAAAGTTTTCACTTTCAAAGGCCTTGAACGGGTTGACGCGGAGAGCGCCGGCGCGGGCGATATTGTGCTGATTGCCGGCCTGCCGGATATTGATATCGGCGAGACCATTTCAGGCGCGGCCGATGCAAAAACATTGCCCGCCATCGGAGTAGACGAGCCGACGATTAAATTGAATTTTTTAGTAAATAATTCGCCGTTTGCCGGACGCGAAGGAAAATTTGTGACCTCGCGCCAAATACGGGAACGCCTGGAACGCGAACTGGAAATTAATGTGGGCTTACGAATAGATTTCTCGGCAATGGACACTTTTGTGGTCTCGGGAAGAGGAGAGCTGCATATCGCGATATTGCTTGAAACCATGAGGAGAGAAGGCTACGAACTTCAGGTTTCCCAGCCGCAGGTAATTATGAAAGAAGAGAACGGCGTTACGGTTGAACCGTTTGAAGAAGCGGTAATAAACGCGCCATCAGCGTACCAGGGAGCGATAATCGAGCGCCTCTCCCAGCGCGGAATGATTTTGCAAAATATGCACCTTCACGGCAACACCGTTAGAATAATAATGGAAGGGCCGACGAGAGGCCTTCTGGGTTACCGCAACCAATTTATGATAGATACGAAAGGCGAAGGCATTTTGTCTTCACGCTTCATCGGATTCCGTCCGTTCGCCGGCGAGATAAAAAAACGCCCCACCGGCTCAATGATTTCAATGACCGCGGGAAAAGCGCTCGGATATTCTCTTTGGAATCTTCAGGAGCGCGGAGTTTTATATATCGGGCCGACCATTGAAGTATATGTAGGAATGGTCATCGGCAACACTGCGAAAGGAGACGAAATGCAGGTAAATCCGACCAAAGGGAAAACGCTTTCCAATACACGCTCAAAATCTTCCGACGAAGCCATCACGCTCACTCCTCCGCTTCCGCTCACAATAGAACGCGGACTTGAAGTTATGTCTGAAGACGAATATCTGGAAATAACCCCGAAAAGCACCAGGCTAAGAAAACAGAAACTGACTTAGAAATAGGTTTTATTATACACTATTTTCCCCGCAATTCTTTCATGGCAGATACGTCATCATGCAGGCGGAAGATGCGCGGGGCCAGTTTTTCAACCAGATAATTTGCCGTAGTAAAAAATTCCTGAAGCTCGGCTCTTTTTGAGATAAATCCCTGCTTAAAAATATAAAGCCTATCCTCAATAAATTCAAAATTGTATTTCTTAGCATGGTCTATCAGGTAAGCCATGACATCCGGCGTAAATATCTCCAAAGTTTCTATTTCAAAATCCTCCGGAACATAAACTCCGAAATGTTCTTTGAAAAAACCTTCAACTGGCATTTCTTTTTGGTGGTCAGCGGCATAACTTATAAAATCCCAGTCGCTTCTTGATTCAATTACAATATCCGGCGCGTGTCCCTTAAAAAATATTTCGCAGACGCTGTATTCATATGTTCTCTTGCTGTCTCCGCTTCCGACATCGTAAGAATAGAAAAAAAATCCAAGCTTATACCCGCCCTTCTCGCCTTCAACAAGATGAGTGGTTTTACGGCTATTAGAGTTCCCTTTTTTAAAAAGATTGCCTTTCAGATTTTCCTGGTTCCCGCCGCCCACATAATTGAGCCCGTTGGCTTTGGCAAACTGCCTCATAAATTCCTTTCTTGCGACAGAGTAAGCCCATGCAAACCCGCCTATAACCCAGATTACCGCTGCAATTAAGAATATTCTCGGCTCACCGAAATAATATGCCTCAAAAACCGCGAATACGGGAAGTAATATTGCCGGCACAATGAAATAGCCGCCCCACCGTTCTTTTATATACCGGTGCGCACTTTTGTTTACATCATCAACCAGATTTAGTTCAAAAAAATCAGCCATGCTTTCAGTATATATTAGTATTGGCACAAATAAAAAATGCCGATCACTGAAAAGTGTACCGGCATTCAAGTTTTGCGTCGTATGTATCTAGCTGATGGTTTTCGGAAATTGAATTCAAGTCCCGCGTCCCCCAGATATTCGCGTAGAACACCGGGGAGCTCTCGAAGACGGTGAATAAGTGCGTTTCGCCGTGGTTCACGGGCACGTTCGCAACGCTGATATCTCCGCTGAAGCCGCCGATTTGCTTTCCTTTTTTGGATTGTTTGATAGTAGCCATAAAAACGTTCTCATTTCGCGATACATCGCCTGTCTCTATCCAAAAAATATAATTAAATCCCGCAACGGTTTTTTCGCAAATACGTCTCGCTCCCGGCGGCACGGACTGCCTCAACACCTCATCGAAACTGAAGATGTCGTAAAAACGCTTCGTTGTTCCAAACCTTACCGTCTGCAGTTCCATAAAAAGATAAAGACCCCTCAACCCGGCCATGGCATCGAACGCATTGCCTAACAGCGCAAAACAAAGCACGGACAAAGCTATCGTTTTTTTCATACACGCTCCTTTTTAGCTTCAAATTTCTATTTAACACTATATCACAATATATGATTTTGAACAAGAGCGGTGTTCTCTGATAAGATTACGCAATGGACATCGTATCACACGGGCTTTGGGGAGGGCTCGCTTTCGGAAGAAAAAATAAAAAAAGTTTTTGGACGGCGGCCGCATTCGGAATTGCCCCGGACTTTCTGGCGTTTGGTCCGTTTTTTGTGAGTATTTTTTTAGGACTGCGCAAATTGCCCGATATCCGGCAGGAACCTCCCGATCCTTCGCTCATCCCCTCATATATTTCTCATGTTTACAATGCTACACATAGCCTGATAGTTTTTTTGATAGCCTTTTTAATAATTTGGGCGATATTTAAAAAACCGCTTTGGGAAATGTCCGCCTGGGGTCTGCATATTCTCATGGATATTCCGACGCACTCCCATGTTTTTTTCCCGACGCCTTTTTTGTGGCCGATTTCGGGTCTGGAAGTGAACGGCATCCCGTGGAGCCACCCTATAATATTATTCCCCGACATCATTCTTCTCGCCGCACTTTACGCCTGGTTTTTTCTATTTAAAAAAAGAACCCGAAGTGCTACAATTTAAGCCATGAACAAACTCTTAACCAAATCCCGGATAATTGCCGTTGTCGTGGCTGTTATTTTAGTCGGTTTATATTTTTACTTTGGAAGAAACAAAAATGAACCTACGGCAAGCTTTGTCACGGCCGGAATAAAAAATCTGGTTCAGGAAGTAAGCGTAACAGGCAGAGTAAGGCCCGCTTCAAGCGTTGACCTAGCTTTTGAGAAAAGCGGACGGGTAGCGTATGTCGGCGCAAAAATCGGAGACAGGGTTGGCGCAGGGCAAACCTTGCTTAGGCTTGACGATTCCGAACTGCAGGCCCAGCTCGCAAAAGCAAAAGCCGACCTCGGCGCGCAAAATCTTGATAATGTAAAAAGGAGGGCTGAAGCCGACCTGGCAAATGTGTACGAAGGGGCAATCAGCGCTGCGCTGGAAACATTGGTGGTAGCCAAAAACTCTCTTTTTACCCTGACCGACATTCAATACGCACATTTCGGTTCAAATGACCAAGACGGCACCAACATAACTTTGGCAAAAGAAACCGCCATCATGGCATTTCTCGGGCAAAGCGGAGGTGGCAGGTGGAATAACGAATCCATAAGCTCCGCTTCGGGAGGAGCTTTCGGCATGACACAGAGCGCCGCCGTATCACGCACGCACCCGGAAATAGATTCGGCGCTCATTTCCCTTCTTAATTCTTTGAAAAAAATACAAAACACTCTGAGCGCGGTGCCTGCCGGCTCCACGCTGACCTCCACGGAAAAAACAAGCCTGAATGCGGAAAAAAATAATATTGCAACGGAAATAACCGCTATAGCAGGCAAGATACAGGCGATTAACGTGCAAAAGGTCACGAACGACAACAATATTTATGCCGTTTCTTCCGCAATCAAATCCGCAGAAGCAAATGTCCAAAATATAGAAGCACAAATCGCCAAAACAGCGCTTTCCTCGCCGATTTCCGGAGTCGTCTCCAAAGAAGACGCTAAAGTAGGAGAAATAGTGCAGGGAAACACAGTAATTGTTTCCGTAATTTCCAATTTGCAGTTTCAGATAGAAGCCGACGTGCCGGAGGCGGATATAGCAAAAATAAAAATCGGCAACCTCGCCAAGGTCACTTTGGACTCATACGGAAGCAGCGTACTTTTTGAAGCGAAAGTTGTTTCTGTAGATCCTGCGGAGCGGATAATAGACGGAGTAGCCACTTATAAGGTCACCTTTCAGTTTTCCAAAGAAGACGACCGCGTCAAATCCGGCATGACCGCGAATATAGACATTTCGGCGGCAAAAAAAGACGGAGCTTTGGCTGTTCCGGCGCGGACAATATTCACTAAAAATTCCAAAAAATATGTAACAATTTATCTCGGAGAAAACAGCACGGAGGAACGTGAGGTTGAAACAGGCCTTACCGGCTCCGACGGAAACATTGAGATTGTCTCAGGATTAACTGAGGGAGAAAAAATCCTAATTCCGAAAACAGAATAAATGTCTCTTATAGAAGTAAGAAGCCTGGAAAAGTCTTACGGTGACGGCGGCGAGACCTCAACCCTTGCGCTGAAAGGAATTTCTTTGGATGTTTCCGAAGGAGAATTTGTGGCAATAATGGGCCCTTCCGGTTCGGGCAAGTCCACGCTTCTCCATATACTCGGGTTTTTAGACCGCCACACAAAAGGCAGTTATAAATTTAACGGAAAAACCATAGATGAATTTACCGACGAAGAAATGGCCAGAGTCCGGAACCGCGAAATGGGATTTGTATTCCAGGCATTCAACCTCCTTCCGCGCGTCAGCGTGCTTGAAAACGTCAAATTGCCGCTTATGTATTCCGGCATCCCGGAAAAGCAATGGAATAAATTGGCCTCGGACGCGATAGAATCCGTCGGCCTGAGCCACCGCTTAAATCACCTTGCTTCCCAGCTTTCGGGAGGAGAAAAGCAAAGAGCGGCCATCGCACGCGCGCTTGTGATGAATCCGAAAGTTATTTTTGCGGACGAGCCCACGGGCAATCTGGACTCCAAATCCGGACAAATCGTTATGAAAATAATCAGGGACTTAAACGAAGTACATAAGCACACAATAGTTCTGATAACCCACGAAACTTATACCGCGGAGCACGCCAAAGTCATTATCAGGCTGAAAGACGGGGAAATTGAATCAAATAAAAAAGTCGTAGACAGGCATAAATCTGACGAATATTCCAAATGACAATCAAACACAGCCTTAAAACCGCCGTTGAGGGCCTAAGGACGCATAAATCGCGCTCACTGCTTACAATTTTGGGAATTGTCATCGGCATCACTTCCATAATTTTAATAATATCCGTCGGCGACGGCGCGCAAAATTTGATTTTGGGACAAATTCAGGGCCTTGGCTCAAAAACTATCGCGGTTATACCGGGACGCGAACCGAAAGGCCCGACGGATATCGCACAAACCCTCACCACCACGCTCAAAGAAAAAGATCTGGCCGCGCTTTTAAAAAAAGAGAATGCCCCGACGATAAAAGAAATAATGCCGCTGGTTTTTTCCAGCGGGACGGCTTCTTACGGCGCGGAAACATATAGCCTTACCATACTGGGAGTATCTGAGAAAGCATTTTCAATTTTTAATTTAGACGTGGCCGAGGGAAATCCGTTCACCGAAGACGACATAAAAAGCCAGTCCGACGGCATTGTTATAGGCTCGAAAGTAAAGACGGAGCTTTTCGGGGCTTCCGACGCGGTCGGCCAAAAAATCAAGATAAAAGGAAAAAATTTCCGCGTCATCGGCGTCTTGCCGCTGAAAGGACAGGTGTCGTTTTTTAATTTTGATGAAATAGCGCTTGTCCCTTACACAACCGCCCAGCAATATATTTTGGGCATCAAATATTTTAACCGTTTTATTGTTGAGGCCGATTCCGATGAAACCGTAAGCCGGACCGTATCCGATATCAAAAGCACCCTGCGCGAATCGCACGGAATAACCGACCCCGAAAAAGATGATTTTTTTGTGCAGACATCGGCGGATATCGCGAAAACTTTGGGAAACATAACAAGCATATTAACTCTTCTGCTGACATCCATAGCCGCGATATCGCTTCTGGTGGGAGGAATAGGTATTATGAACATCATGCTCGTCGCGGTAACCGAACGGACGCGGGAAATCGGCTTAAGGAAAGCACTGGGAGCAACGGGCAGGGACATACTGACGCAATTTTTGCTTGAAGCGGTAATTTTGACGGGTTTGGGCGGACTCATCGGCATAATACTTGGCGCGTCGTTTTCATTTGGCGTCAGCATAATACTTTCAAAAGTACTCGGCCTTAACTGGATGTTCGTGTTCCCGGTATCGGCCGCGATAATCGGCCTATCCGTATCGGCGCTGGTCGGCCTTGTCTTCGGCATCTACCCCGCCCGTCAGGCATCGCAAAAAAGCCCCATTGAAGCTTTGCGGTACGAGTAATGTTTGCTTTTCACGTCTTACCTTGATATTATCTAGCCAGATGAGATTTGGTAATAATCTATGCAATATACGGAAGGGCAAATTGTTGTTCTTTTTAAAGACAAAGTGACCGAAGCGCAGGCAATGCAGCTGGTTACATCTTTAGGCCTTAGTACGGCAGACAAAAGAAACTGGCGGGGATTGCTTGTAATTAAAGTTCCTAAGGGCGAAGAACTGCAATGGGTTGGTGAATTCAAAAAACAAGCTATCGTAAAAATCGCAGAATTAAGCCATATATACCAGTTAGCTTAAAGACCGCAAACAGCGGTTTTTCTTTTTATACACTCAAATATTTGCTGTAATTGACACAATAGCGCGTATTGCGCTATTTTTGTTTTAGAGAATTAGCGGAGATGAAAATAAAAATCGTTAAAGCGGATGAGCGGCATCGAAAAGACATAAATAGATTGATCCGAGAAGCCAATATCGGAGACGGCATAGAGGGGCCGGTTAAAAATTTTTGGCTGGCAAAGCTAGATGATAAAATCGTCGGATGCGCCGGTTTGAACTTCGTTGGCAATAAATCCGCAATTTTTACTCATCTAGTTGTAGAGCGAGAATATCGCCATCGCGGCATTGGTTCGGCGTTAATTGTTTACCGAAAGCGCATCGCAAAAGAACACGACACGGATACTCTTGCCTTGATAACAATGTATTACCACTTCAATTTCTATAAACGGCGCGGATTTAAAGTGGTCAAAAGAGCCGATCTGCCTAATCATTTGAAAAATTATTGGATGTTCACCGCTGAACGCTACAAAAAATGTGCTGTGCTCTTGCAAAGTATTTAAAAAAGCTGGAAACATCCAGCTTTTTTCTTTTTACACCCTCAAATATTTGCGGACGGCGAAGGCTGAAAAACTTGACATAAGACAAAATCAATGCTATTTTAGATTCGCGTTAGTCCGAAACGCAACTTTGAAAATTCGGGTGAGTACAATGAGGAAGGAGGAAAAACCCATGACCAACCGAATAATCGTTGACAGGTGCCTCAATACTGATTACACGCGTTTCAATCTAAACATTGAATTTAGTAGTCCTTATAATTTCGTGCGACCTCTTAGAGAAAAAGGGGCAACGTGGAACGCTCTTTCAGCAAAAGAAAAAGTGCTTGTGCGCGGTATTTTTAAAACTCCGGGTGTTGCTGAACTCAATATGCGCGCTTATAGCTTGCAGATTGAAAAAGGACGCGCATTTCACTGGGCTGATATCGAGCCCGCCATTCTGGAAGTATTAAAAGACATCTGCGGCCAGGATGCTGAAATAACAATTCAAGATTTTCGAACAGCAATCGACAAATAAAGAAACCGCCATAAAAACCCTTAAAGCGAATCGGACCGCTTTAAGGGTTTTTTTTTAAAATCACACCCTCAAATATTTGCGGACGGCGAAGGCGGAAGAAAGCACTCCCAGAATAAGCCCCGTTGAGATAAGTATCGCGGCGATTTCCAGAATATTCGCGGTAAAATATAAAAAAACATTGAGGCCTCCGAAAATAGAAGCTGTCTTTTTGCCGGTCCACCAAAATATGGGGTAAAAAACCGCAATAGTAAAAATAGACGACAATAGTCCGTACATTACTCCTTCAACTAAAAACGGCCCGCGGATAAACGCATTTGACGCTCCTACCAACTGCATAACCGATATTTCTTCTTTGGAATTATAAATTGCAAGGCGGACGGTGTTGTATGCGACCAATACGGCAATAAAGGCCAGCATAATACTTACCGCAAAACCGACAAGCCGCGCTGTAGACAGCAAAGAAGTAAGCTTTTCAATGGCCGCCTGGTTTTGCCTGAATGTTATCTTTTTTTGTCCCGCTTCGTCGGCAGTAATCAGCGAAGCCTGTTCTGAATTCTCCAAAAATTGCGCGATTGATTCATATTTCGCGGTGTCTTTCGCGCTTATCTCAAGACTTGCATAGAAAGGATTTTCTTCTACAACCTGCAAAGACTGCAGTACCACAGTGTCTCCCTGATGGCGCTCGGTAAAAATTCTCAGGGCTTCGTCCCTGGAAACATATTTAACGTCTTTAACTTCCGGCAAGTCCTGCAGATTTTTTTGCATGGATAAAATATCCTGCTCCGCGGCGTCCTGCTTAAAATAAACACTGATGTCCACTTTTTCTTCCAAACTCACGATAACTCCGTTCAAAAAAATACTGCCCATGACAACAATGCCTATCATAAAAATAGACAAAGACATGACTAAAACCGTCGCAACGCTTACAACGCCGTTCCTGAAAAAATTGATGAAACCCCATTTGAATACCCGCTTAAAAGTTATCTGATCCATGAGTTAATTATATTATAAAAATATCCTGTTACAAAACATACTTCCCTTTTTCCTCGTCTCTGACAACTTTGCCTTTGTCCAGCGTAACCACGCGGCGGCGGAGAGAATTGATTACCTCTTTGTCATGCGTGGCCAATATAACGATAGTGTTATTCATATCATTGATTTTTTGGAGAAGGTCAATAATATCGTGCGTATTTGCAGGATCCAGGTTTCCGGTAGGCTCATCAGCGATGACAACGTCCGGCTTTGAAACAATGGCCCGCGCAATGGCTACACGCTGTTTTTCGCCTCCTGACAGCTGACCGGGAAAATGCCATGCTTTATCGGTGAGACCCACGATATCCAACACCTGCGGGACATCGCGCTCAATGTCTTCTTCAGGCGCGCCTCCCGCTTCCAGCGCGAAAGCAATATTTTCATAAGCGGTTTTATGCGGGAGCAGACGGTAATCCTGGAAAACAACTCCCATCCTGCGCCTTATTTTCGGGAGCTCAATGCGTGTCATTTTGTTTACATCGTGCGATTCAAAAAAAACCGTGCCGGAAGTAGGACGTTCCTCGGCAAGAAGCATTTTAAGCAAGGTTGATTTTCCGGCGCCTGAAGGCCCTACAAGAGAAATAAATTCCGACGGTTTAATGGTAAAAGAAACATCCTCCAAGGCGATGGAGGTAGGCGAATATATTTTTGAAACTTTGTCAAAATAAATCATTTAAAATTATACTGTTAGTTCCGCTTCTATAAACTTATCAATATCTCCGGCCAAAACCCCTTCCACATCCGCTGTCTCAAAATTTGTGCGGTGGTCTTTGACCATATGGTACGGATGGAAAACATACGACCTTATCTGATGGCCCCATTCAGCCTGCGGTATCTGGCCTCCCCGCGCCTCTTTTTTCTCGTGAGCCGTTTTGTTTAATTCTAGCTCATAAAGCTTGGCCCGTAAAATGCCCATTGCGTGCTTCCGGTTGGCCTGCTGGGTGCGCTCAGTAGAAGCATGGACGGATATTCCTGTGGGTTTATGTAAAATTCTGACTGCCGTTTCTCTTTTATTGACGTTTTGCCCTCCGGGCCCGCCGGCACGTGCAAATGTTATCTCCAAATCATCCTCTTTTATGGGAACTTCCTCGGGATCAGTTATTTCGGGCAATATTTCAATTAAAGCGAACGAAGTATGTCTCCGCTTATTGGCGTCGTAAGGCGATATTCTTACCAACCTGTGAACTCCGTACTCTTTTTTTAAATAACCGTAGGCGAATTTACCCGTTATCATGGCTGACGCGTTCCTGATGCCGCCTAGTTCGTTGGGGTGGCTGTGAATCGTCTTAAAATTCCACCCCCGTATCCTTGCGTACTTCTCATACATTTCAAATAAAATATGCGCCCACTCTTCAGCGTCATCTCCTCCGGCGCCCGAATAAATAGCAAGCACCGCGTTACCCGCGTCATACTTACCGGTAAATAATTCTATCTTAATCAGATTATTAAAATCGCGCTCAATCCGCGCCGCTTCTTTTAAAATTTCCGAAACCACGCTTTCGTCTTCGGCCATTTGAGATAGCTCAGCAACGCCGGCGGAATCCCCCGCCAATTTCTCCCACTTTGAAATTTTTTCTTTCAAATACGATATTTCCCCAGAAACTTTTTGCGCTTTCTGGTTGTCTTTCCAAAAATCCGGTGCGCCTGCCTCGCTTTCCAGTTTCAATAAATTTTCTTTAAGTTGCCGCAGGTCAAAGACGGTCCGCCTCTTTGCGGACCTTTGATGAAAGTTCTTCAATATATTTCTTATCTTTAGCTTCCATGCTTAAAACTGTAGCATGAATTTGAGAAAAGAAAAAGGCCACGGTAATTCC
>MFHL01000040.1 GCA_001778595.1 Candidatus Giovannonibacteria bacterium RIFCSPHIGHO2_02_FULL_44_11 | reverse complement strand
AACCCCTGGTTCTCAAGATAAGCCCGGACAATGCATAAATAATGCCATATTGGATCAGATTTGATGAATAAGTTTAATGCTTCCATGAATCTCAAAATCATCGTCATCTCCCTTACCGCAGGAATATTGCTTTTTACCGGCTATCTGGCAAGTTTTAAATATTTGAAACTTGTTCCGGAGCCCGTATTTTGCACGCAGGACGCCCTCCAATGCCCCGACGGGTCTTATGTGAGCCGAACAGGGCCTAATTGCGAGTTTGCAGAATGTCCCAATGTCGAACCTTCGATGTTCGACATTTCCGATTGGCAAACTTACCGCAATGAAAAATACGGGTTTGAGTTCATATACCCGTCAAATTTATATGCAGAAATATTTGAACAGGAAAATGAATATTATTTTGTCCGTTTTTTTGAGAAAAAGGAGCTGGAAAATGAAATGGGAGAATACCCGAGCATTTCTGTACAAATCTACGATAATAAGAACAACCTTGTGCTAAACCAGTGGTGGGACAATAATTTAAGCAAAAATTATCCGAACGGCGGCAAACTAAGTGTTCTAACGTCGGGTAGCACGACGGTTTTAAAATTCCTTCCCAAAAACGAGACTTCAAATGAGATGATTGCTTATCCTTTTAAAGACAAAATTCTGATCTTTTCGTCGGAATTCGGCGGTTCGTCATTGCTCCCGTCAAAGTCCTTAACTGATATTACGGACACTTTAAAGATTTTTATTAATACGAATACTTCCACCTGGCAAACTTACCGCAACGAAAAATACGGATTTGAGGTAAAGTATCCTGCTAATTATTCAGAACACTATAAAGTTCAAGACGGACTGCTTAGTCAACATGCTTTAGATGAAACTGTGAGTCTGGTCACTCAGAGAAAATTTGGAAACGATTTAATTACTTCGCCGGTAAATATTACCATTTATCGGAATCCAACAGATATGACGGCAATGGAATGGATATCAAATAATTTAGGAAATGTCACAAGAACGACAGAAAATTCAGTCGTTCTATATGAATATAATAGACCGGGAAAAGAGTTGCTGGCCCGTGCTACTTTTTTAACCAAAAATATAAACCCGGATTTTATTATTGAATTTAGTTTTGAGCTCGAATACTTTGGGAATTTGAATATTTATCCTTCTGATGAACAATACATCCAAACCTATAACCAAATTCTCTCCACTTTTAAATTTATAAAATAATATTTATCCATGAACCTCAAAATCATCGTCATATCCCTTACCGCAGGAATAGTGCTTTTTACCGGCTATATGGCAAGTTTTAAATATTTGAAACCTTCTCCGGAGGCCGTATTTTGCACGCAAGACGCTATGCAATGCCCCGACGGGTCTTATGTGGGGCGCACAGGCCCGAATTGCGAGTTTGCGGTGTGTCCAAATATTGGGACATCCAATGTCCAAAAGTTTGATGTTTCGGGATGGCAAACCTACCGCAACGAAGAGTACGGGTTTGAGATGAAGTATCCAAGCGGGTGGTTTGCCTCGAACGAAATTTATGCTCCCGATTCAAATTCAATTTTCGGTATTACGTTCCAAAGCGCCGATTTCAAGAATAATTTCCATGGCATTGGCTTACCGGGTCCTGGAAATATGTGGGTTAATATTTTTCACGGCGCCTGCAATGAGCCTACGCAGGATTTTATCGCTCAGTTAGCACCGGATATTTTAGAAAAAACTATTTGCCAAAACGGATTTCAGGCTACGTTGGGCTTGTGGCAAAAAGATTCGGATTTAGATTCGCACAAAAATATATTAAACCAAATTCTCTCCACTTTTAAGTTTTTGAAATAGTTTGTAGAATAGTTGGAATGGATAAAATCCAAAAAACCGAAGAAGAATCCTTCGATAAGACTCAGGATGAATGGAAAAAAATTTTGTCGCCCGAGGAATATAAGGTTTTGCGCGAGAAGGGGACGGAGCCTCCGTTTGTGGGAAAATATGTAAATATGCACGAGGACGGCGCGTATCATTGCCGTGCCTGCGGAGCACCGCTTTTTTCTTCGGATACGAAATTTGATTCGGGTACCGGCTGGCCGAGTTTTTACGACTTAATGCATAACGGTGCCGTGGAATTAAAAGAGGATGATTCGCTGGGGATGCCAGCCTCGCCGAGTCTAGGCGGGAAAAGAACGGAAGTAAATTGCGCGCGATGCGGGTCGCATTTGGGGCATCTTTTTGATGACGGCCCTGAAGACAAAGGAGGAAAGCGCTATTGCATCAATTCCTGCTCTCTTAATTTTAAATCTGCTCCGGCTGAAACGCCGGAGAAGAAGTAAACAATAAAGTGGAGGCGTACATAAAATATTTAAAAATAGGCGTTATAGTTCTTTGGACGCTTGCTATCGGCGGGGCGGTTTATTTTATTTTTGGAGCAAAGGAAAGGTGCGATACAGGCATATCAGGAAAATGCTATTCGCAGGCAAACCTCGGTTCAGATAAATTTATAATACAGGGAAGCTTCGGAGACGTGTCGCCTAAAATTGACGCACCAAACAAGCTTAATGTTCCAAAAAGTTTAAAATAAACAAATTTAGCTTAAGGTGCTATAATTTACAGATGGTAAGTTATAGTATGAAGCCGCATTTGCTGGTACCGGTTCTTGTAATTTTAATTTCCGCTTACGTCGGCGTTTTGGGGTTTCAGCGGAATAATCTGATAAAAGAAAACGGCGTATTAAACACCGGGCTTGCCGTGACCAAAGAAGAGCTTGCTTCAACAACGGAGCGCCTGAACGCGGAAATTGCGTCATTGCAAAACGAGCGTTTTAATTTGCGCCTTGAGCTGGACGCGCAAACCAACCGGGTAGGCGCTCTTTCGGATCAGGTCGGGAGCATTACCGGCGCGGTAAACACACTTACCAAGCTTAGCCTGACTGACCGCGAGCTTTTAAAAAAATATTCTAAAATATATTTCTTAAATGAAAATTATTTTCCGAAGAAGTTGCTGTTCATAGATCAAAAATATACTTTCGATCCGAAAAAAGACGAACAAATTTTGGACGGTGTATTGCCCTATCTTGAGCAATTACTGAACGATGCGGTATCCGCGGGCATAGAAATAAGGATAAGTTCTTCTTACCGTTCTTTTGAAACTCAGATAGACCTGAAAAGCGCTTACAAGGTGACATACGGGTCGGGAGCCAATGTTTTTTCTTCCGATCAGGGATATTCCGAGCATCAGCTTGGCACTACCGTAGATTTCACAAATTTAAAAGCAGGGTCGGTTTTTTCGGACTCCGCTTTTGCAAAATCACCGGCCTTCCAATGGTTAAAAGACAATGCCTATAAATACGGCTTTGAACTTTCTTATCCTGCTAATAATTCATATTACATATACGAGCCGTGGCATTGGAGATTCGTGGGAAGAACTTTGGCTAAAAAGCTTTACGATGAAAATAAGAATTTTTACGACCTTGACCAGCGGGAGATAGACCAATACCTTGTGTCTTTTTTTGATTAGGCGGTACTTAGGCAATTCACAGGGTGATTTGCGTAAGCGGTTATTTTCTGCGAAAATAACCGTATGATAGAACCAAATTTTCCGGTATTTGAATTATCAGGCTACAGTCTTGAGCATAGCGGATTAACGCGCTCACAAGCGCAGGAGCTCTCCCGCCTAGGTTTATTGTCTTTTGACCCGCAAACAAAGACGGAGCTCGCGGGATACGATATTGAGGAGCTTAAATTTTTGAAAAAGATCTGGTTTGATTCGGGTCTCGACGGGCCGACGGCATCAAGAATGGTCGGCAAATTAAGGCGTCCGTACCGCTATTCTTTAGATAAAATATATTGGGATTTCGGTGCGCAGGACTGGAAGGAGGTTAAGTTGTCTTAAAACCGGCAATAAAATATATGAGCTTGCTCACGCGCCATTTTTGGAAATTTTTTTTCGGACTCGTCGCGCTGATAGCGTGCGGGATACTCATAATTTACATCGCAAGCCTTTTTGACGGCGCTGAAGCCGATGTTCAAACAGAAAATAATAGAGCCTACAGCAGGTAATTAATTGCTTGACTCCGGACCTTTATGGGTGTATACTCGGCTTATTGTCTTTAGTAGGGTTATATCCGCGTTAAATCGGGGGTTAGGTCTTCCTACGAAGCATGTATTATAAGTCCCGACGCTTCAGTCGGGACCCCGACTTTACGTTGGGGGTGAATCATAACGAAGATGGCTAAAAAGCTTTATGTAGGAAGTCTTTCCTATAGCACGACCGACTCCAGCCTCAAGGATTTCTTTTCCCAGGCCGGCGCGGTTGAATCTGCCAGCGTTGTAATGGACAAAATGACGGGCCGCTCGAGAGGGTTTGGCTTTGTCGAGATGTCAGATGATGACGCGGGAAAAGCCATTGAGATGCTTAACGGTAAGGATCTTGATGGACGCAAAATCATAGTCAACGAGGCGCGCCCTATGGGCGACAGGCCTCCTCGTCGCGATAGCGGCGGCTATGGTGGCGGTGGCGGCGGCTACGGCGGCGGACGCAGATTTTAATCTATAAATAGATTTTAAACAAAACACCCCGGTTTAGACCGAGGGTGTTTTGTTTTGTACTGTTTTTTGCTATCATTAACGAATGAGGAAACTGCAAATCATAACTGTATTTGGCATTTTATTGATATTGGCCCATTTTTTGGGGTTTCCTTTGTCCTGGATAAAAATCTTTTCCGTTGTTTGCGGGGTTGCTATTACGGTTCTTTCACTTTGGTCATTGTCCGAAGCAAAGCATAAGAATATCGTAGAATAGTCTTTTTTATGACCGCTGAATTTGATTATTTGATAATCGGCGGAGGCATTGCCGGCACAACCGCAGCCGAAAGCATCAGAGAAAAGGACCAGCTGGCACGCATTGCTATTTTAAACGCGGAGCCACATCCTTTGTATTCTAAAGTTCTGATACCGTCCTATCTTAAGGGGCGGATAGACCGCGACAAGCTTTTTTTAAGGAAAATATCGCATTATAACGCTCTGCGCATAGATTTTTTCCCGAATATCCGGGTTGCTTCCGTCGACGCGGCCCGGCACGAGATTACAACATACGATAAAAAAGTCTTTTCGTATAAAAAACTTCTTGTTGCTTCCGGCGGATACCCTTTAGAAATTACGGAAGTTTTTTCTTCCACGGCGCCCATTGATCCTTTGCGGATGCATACTATTGAAGACGCGGACAGGATAAAAAAAATTATCGATGAAGAACCAGCCCAAGGCTGGCCCGCTTTGGGCGGGAAAAAAGTTTTGGTGATGGGCGAAGGGTTCATTGCCTTGGAATTTCTGGAAATATTCACTCTCGCCGGTTTTGAAGTGCACGCTTCGGCGCGGACCAATGAATGGGGCGCCGAAAAATTTGGTTTGGAAGGTTCAAAGATAATGGAAGAAAATTTTAGGAAACACAATATCATTGTGCACCACACCGCGGCGGTTTCTTTTATCAGGAATGATGAATTTTATCTGGCGAACGGCGATCATTTCAAATGCCCTTATCTTGCGGCGGGCATAGGGTTAAAAAGGGACCTGTCATTTCTTTCGGGGCTTGCGGTAAATAAAGGCATTGTTACCGACGAATATTTGAGAACTTCAAATCCTGATATTTACGCGGCGGGCGATATTGCCGAATATTATGACATAAGAAACAATGACAGGCGCGTGTCGGGCAACTGGACCGGCGCGTTTTTACAGGGGCGCACCGCTGCGGCGAATATGCTTGGAGGGAATACAATATTCAGCGCGGTGCAGGGTTATAATCTGGTCAATATGGGCCTCAATATATCTTTGGTCGGCGATACGCAGACCGAGGCGGAACGGACAGTTGAATTTTCGCGCGCGGATACCCTTGTGCGGATACTGATAAAAGGCGGAAAAATTATCGGCGGTGTTCTTATAAACCGGTTTGGCGATAAGATTACACTGCAGAAACTTATTGAAGAAGGCAAACTGCCAAATGATCTGGAAAAAATATTCAGCTAAGCATATCCTGATAATAATTTCCGCCATTGGGGCGGTTATTTTTAGTTTCTCCGTTTTTTCAATAATAAAAAATAACGGCGTAAGCGTTGCGGAGATAAAAGCGTCGGTAGATGGGCGCGGGCCGGCTCCGACTCCTAAGCCTGTGGCGCATATTGCGACTCCCAAAGCCGTAAAAGCAATTTATATGACAAGCTGGGTGGCAGGCACTCCGAAATGGCGCGCTCAGCTGGTAGATTTTATCAAAAAAACCGAAATAAATTCTTTGGTAATAGACGTAAAAGATTATACGGGCACGGTGTCGTTTGATACTCAAAGCCCAAGGATAAAAGATGAAGGAAGCGAAGAGGTGCGCGTCAGCGATATGCGGGAATTTTTAGCAGAGCTCCACGCCGCAGGGATATATGTTATCGCCCGGATAACCGTTTTTCAGGACCCGTATTACGCGAAACGGCATTTGAGCATCGCTGTGCAGACAAAAAACGGCGCTTTGTGGAAAGACAGGAAAGGTATTTCATATCTGGATCCCGGTGCGAAAGAATTTTGGGATTATATAATTGAAATCGCGCGCGCTTCAGAGAAAGCAGGTTTTGACGAATTGAATTTTGATTATATCCGCTTTCCGTCAGACGGCAATATGTCCGATATAGCTTTTCCCGTTTCGGGAGCGGAGGCAAAAAATAAATCTGCCGTACTTGATAAGTTTTTTTCATATCTTCATAAAGAGCTGAGAGAAGGACCTAACGCGCTTTCTACGCCGATTTCAGCCGATGTTTTCGGAATGGTAACTTCCAATTTTGACGACCTCAACATCGGCCAGCTTTTGGAGCCGATTGCTTCGCATTTTGATTTTGTGGCGCCGATGGTTTATCCGTCTCACTACCCGCCGACATTTCAGGGATTCAAAAATCCCGCCGCGCATCCGTATGAAGTTGTGCTTTTCGCGATGGAAAAAGGAGTAGGCCGTCTTCAGGCGCCAACTTCAACTCCCACAAAGCTCCGCCCATGGCTTCAGGATTTTGACTTGGGAACGGACTACGGCGTTGCGGAAGTAAGAGCGCAAATTAAAGCAACTTATGACGCGGGGCTTACAAGCTGGATGATTTGGGATGCGTCAAATAAATATACACAAAACGCGTTTGAGGCGGAATAGATATTATCCACTGTATAGTTTGCTTTCTTTAAAAGGTTTTAATATAATAAGTTTCATATGGAAAACAATAACAACAATGAAGTAGAGAAGTCTGTGGTGAACGAAAATAAATTCATGGTGCCGGCGGCTATAATTACGGCAGGGTTAATTATCGCGGGTGCGATAGTATACGTAAGCAGTCCAAAGCCCGCACCAGTCGTAAATAATCAGGGTGATTCAGGAACTCCGGGTACAGCCGTGAATGCAGCTGAAGTTCTTAAAGTAAGAGATGGAGATTTTTATTTGGGGAATCCTAGCGCCAAAGTGGTTGTTGTGGAATACGGCGATTATCAATGTCCGTTTTGCGGCAAATGGTTCAAAGAAGTTGAACCACAAATCATTAATAATTATGTAAAAACAGGCAAGGCAGTCTTTATTTTCAGAGACTTTGCATTTTTAGGCGAAGAATCCATCCGTTCGGCTGAAGCGGCAAGATGCGCCAACGAACAGGGCAAATTTTGGGAATATCACAATTATCTGTACGGCAATCAGCAGGGGGAAAATCAGGGAGCTTTTTCGGACGCGAATCTGAAAAAAATCGCGTCAACCCTGAAGCTTAATATAGCTGCGTTTAATACGTGTTTTGATTCCGGTAAACACAAACAAGCCGTCATAGACGCGACAGCCGAAGGGAGAGCGGCAGGAGTGCAGGGCACCCCCGCGACATTCATAAACGGAGCACTGGTTTCCGGCGCGCAGCCTTGGACGGCCTTCCAAAGTAAAATAGAGGCCGAGCTCAAAAAATAGCTGTTTTTGATATGCTCTACGACGTAATTATTATTGGCGGAGGACCGGCAGGCGCGGCGGCCGCGGTTTACTCGGCAAGAAAAAGGTTAAAAACGCTTTTAATAACCGAGTCGTTTGGCGGACAATCTATCGTCTCGGACGATATTCAAAACTGGATAGGCGAAGCGCATATTTCAGGATTTGAACTGGCGCAAAAATTGGAGGCGCATGTTCGCGCTTTCTCCGATGTTATTGATATAAAAATTGCCGAGCGTGTTATCGAAATAAAATCAATTAGGTGTTCGTCTCTTGAGCGAATATGCGATTTTGACGTAAAAACTGGCCAAGGCGCATATGAAAGCAAATCTCTTGTGCTAGCAATGGGAGCCCGGCGCAGAAAACTGGACGTTCCGGGAGAAGAGAAATTCAACGGCAAAGGGGTCGCGTATTGTTCAACTTGCGACGCTCCTCTTTTTTCAGGCAAAAAAGTCGCGGTGGTTGGAGGAGGTAACGCAGGGCTGGAAGCGGTAGTGGACCTTTTTCCTTATGCTTCGGAAATTTATTTACTGCACCGCGGAGACGCGCTAAAGGGAGACCCGGTTGAGCAGGAGGAAATGAAAAAAAATCCGAAACTTAAAAAGATAATATTTAACGCGGAGCCTGTGGAGATAGAAGGAGACAAATTCGTGTCAAGAATTAAATATAAAGATATAAAAACCGGCCACATTGAAAGTTTGCCGGTTGAAGGTGTTTTTGTGGAGATTGGCTCGGTTCCGAACACCGAAACGGTCAAAGAACTGGTGGAGCTCGATAACTGGGGGCAAATCGTCATCAACGCCAAGCATGCCTCAACTTCGCATCCTGGGGTTTTCGCCGCCGGCGATATAACGGATGACCCATACAAACAAAACAACATTTCCGCCGGCGACGGCGTCCGCGCGGCACTCGCGGCATATAGCTATATTTTAAAACGCGAAAAACAGCCCCCCGCCTCCGCATAAAGCTTCGGCGGGCAAGCCCGCTGTGGTATACTAATTTTATGACAAAAATAGCAATTAACGGGTTTGGCAGGATAGGAAGGCAGTTTTTGAGAGAAGCCTTTGGAAAAGAAGGCATTGAAATTGTTGCTGTAAACGACCTGACGGATCCCAAAACCCTCGCATATTTATTAAAGTACGACTCGGTCTACGGCCGGTATAAAAAAGACGTAAAAACGGAAGGGAATTTTCTTGTTGTGGACGGGCAGAAGATAGAGGTTGTCGCGGAAAAAGACCCGGCAAAGCTTCCTTGGGGCAAGATAGGTGTGGATATCGTTGTTGAATCTACCGGATTTTTTGCGAGCGCCCAGAAAGCTCAGGCGCATTTGGACGCGGGGGCCAAACGCGTTGTGATAACAGCACCTGCAACCGGAGAAGTTGTTACGGCGCTCGTGGGAGTGAATGACGATATTTTCAAGAAAAACCAAAATCCGATTACCTGCAACGCTTCCTGTACGACGAATTCAGTCTCTCCCGTAATGAAAATTATTCTGGATAATTTTGGAGTAAAAAAAGCTGTAATGACCACTGTCCACGGATATACCGCAACCCAAAAATTGGTTGACGGACCGGATGCCAAAGATCCGAGAAGAGGAAGGGCGGCAGCTGCGAATATCGTGCCTTCTACAACAGGCGCCGCGGAGGCGGTAATCCAGTCTATTCCTGAGCTTGCAGGAAAATTTCAGGCGGAATCTGTAAGAGTGCCGACTCTGACTGGTTCGCTTTCAATAATGACCGTCATTACCGAGAAAAAAACCACTGTCGAAGAAGTAAATGAGGTTTTCCGCAAAGCTGCCGCAGAGCCGCGGTGGAGCAAAACCTTGAAAGTCAATGAGGATTCAATAGTTTCCACAGATATCATCGGCGAGCCTTACGGGGCGATTGTTGATATGACTTTAACACGCACTATTGGAGATGATTTAATAAAAGTTTTCTCCTGGTACGATAACGAAGCCGGCTACACGGCGACTTTAGTGGAGCATGTCAGAAGAGTCGCCGAGAATTTATGATGATTGATGTTGTTAATGCTGTTAAATGGTGCTTCAGAATTTCGTTAGGTTTAACATTGCTTTTCGGGCTGCTTATAGCTATTGTTAAAATAACAAATTCTGCCACATATGGGTCTGTAGTCTTTGTCTTTGGTTTTTTTATTTTTGCAGTCGGATCAATTTTTCTTGGCATAGTCTATATTTTAGTTGGAACGCTTAATAAATAAAAAATGAAAATTTATATTGGGACAGATCACGCGGGGCGGGGTTGGAGTTTATAAAAATTCGTTTTAATATATAAATATGCCTAAAGAAATAACAAATGACGAATTGGCGGCAATGATAAAGCGCGGCTTTGATGACGCTGCGTCAAAATCAGATATAAAGCGCTTAGATGAAAGAATAGCTATATTGGAAACAAAGACGGAAGACGGTTTCCGCCATGTAAATGCTAGATTAAGCACTATAGAAGGCGACATCTCTGATATCCGGAAGCATTTCGTATATAGAGATGAATTTGAAGACCTGATGGCCCGTGTTAAGTATCTTGAAACAAAATTAAGCATCGAGAGCGGCAAATGATTTATTTATACGACAACGGAGCAGGGTACATGGCGACCTTGGTGGAGCATGTAAAGAGGATTATATAAAAACAAATATGAAAATTTTTAAACTCAGTTTAGTTGTTATAGCGGTGTATCTAACCATCGGATTGTTATATGGAGTTATAACCGAGTATTTAGGCGGGTTATCATTTCTGACATTACCACCTTCTTTAGGGTGGATTTATTTTTCAACGTTTTTCTGGCCAGTTATCTTATTTCCATCTTTAGGGTGGTTGATATGAAAATCTATATCGGGTCGGATCACGCGGGGTTTGAGTTCATATAAAATTAGTTTTAATATATAAATATGCTTAAAGACACAAAGCTTCAAAAAATTGCTAAAAACATACAAAGAATAGGGAAAGGCCTAGATGTCTCGATTGATAAGCGTTTTAATAGTGCAGATGTTCGTATAGATGGAGTTAAAGATAGCTTTAAAGATTTAGCCGCTCGCGTGAAATTAATTGAATCTAAGATGGGCATCGAAAGTGGAAAATGAGTATTCATAACGACAACGAAGCCGGCTATACAGCGACTTTAGTGGAGCATGTGAGGAGAATAATAAAAAGTTTATGAAAAAATTTTTACCGGCAATTGGGATGATTATCGTGATTGCTGGCGGTGTTGCCGGCGGTTTAGTATTTTCAGTAAGCGCTGGGCAGAACGGACTTATGGCCGGGCCTTCCGGATTTATGATTGGAGCGAGTATTGTATTTTTTATTTTAAAATGGTTTTTGCCGGATTTTATTGAAAACGAAGAAAGTAAAAAGGTGCCGATGGCTACCGGTAAGCATTGGCTTCTTGTACTAATTTTTGTATTTGCGGTGTTAGTTTACTTAACCGGCGTAGGTATAGATTGGTAATATGAAAATATATTTAGGAAGTGGTCATGCTATAATTAATTTATCCGACAACGAAGCCGGGTACACGGCGACATTAGTGGAGCATGTAAGGAGGGTTGCCGGAAATTTATGACTTTTTTAAGTATCCAAGTCATATGGTATATCTAAAGTGGATTGTCGGTGGCGCGGTAGTTTTTATTTTGATGGGCTGGATTGGTTCGGTTAAGATTTTTCCCTTAATAATAATGCTATTTTCACTTCTGGCTATTTATTTGCTGTTATGGTGTTTTCATTACATTATCAAAAGAATATTAGGGCGGGGAGGTTGGAAAATTTGGTGCGTCGCATCGGCAGTTTATTTGGTAGCTGGAGTATTTATTTATTGGAACTTAGGCTGGGGAGTCCATTTCAATATAGGGTTATTGCTTTTCTGGCCATATTATCTTTTATATTATTTATTTAATTTTGGAGGTGAATTTTATGAATCGTTTTATTTGTACGAATATTTATGAAAATCTTTTTAGGCACGGATCACGCGGGGTTTGAGCTTAAGGAAGCCGTAAAGGAGTTTCTTATTTCAAAAAAATATGATGTTGAAGATATGGGCGCTTTGAAATATGAAGCGGAAGATGATTATCCTGATTTTATTAAGCCGGTTGCGATTGCTGTTTCCAAAAATCCCGACAAAGACCGCGGGATAATTTTTGGCGGTTCGGGGCAGGGCGAGGCAATGGCCGCGAACAGGTTCAAAGGCGTACGTGCCACTGTTTTCTACGGAGGTCCAATGAAAATAATTGATCTCTCGCGCGAACACAACAACGCGAATATTTTGTCTTTCGGCGCGCGGTTCATAACCGATGAGGAAGCTAAGACGGTTGTTGAGTTCTGGCTCCGCACCGGTTTTGCGGGAGGAAGGCACAAAAGAAGAATAGACAAGATTGACTCCAAGTCATAATTTTTGCTACTTTAAATAAATAATGGCCCGGTATATTTTTGTTATTGGCGGGGTGATGTCGGGGATAGGCAAGGGAATCACCACGGCGTCTATTGCGAGGATTTTAAAATCCAAAGGTTTCAGGGCCACGTGCGTAAAAATAGATCCGTATCTCAATGTTGACGCCGGCACAATGAATCCGATTGAGCACGGCGAAGTTTTTGTCACGGAAGACGGCATGGAGTGCGACCAGGACATCGGAAACTACGAAAGATTTTTGGACGAAAATATATTCGCCCAGAATTATATGACCTCGGGCTCAGTTTATCTTTCCGTCATAAACCGTGAGCGCGCTTTGGGATACGGCGGAAAATGCGTTGAAACCGTGCCTCATATCCCCGAAGAAGTTATAGGAAGACTTCAAAATGCCGCAGCAAAAACAAAGGCGGATTTTGTGCTTGTGGAAATCGGAGGCACGGCCGGAGAATACCAAAACCTTGTTTTTTTTGAGGCGGCAAGAATGATGAAATTAAGAGATCCCGACAAAGTGATGTTTATTCTGGTAAGTTATTTCCCCATACCAAAACTGATGGGCGAAATGAAGACAAAGCCCACGCAATACGCCGTACGCATTTTAAATTCCTCCGGCATCCAGCCGGATTTTATCATGGCGCGCTCGGAGGTATCTTTGGACGAACCTAGAAAAAAGAAACTTTCGGTTTTTTGCAATATGCATCCGGAAGATATTATTTCCGCCCCCGATATCATGAATATTTATCAGGCCCCGCTGAATTTTGAGAAAGACAAGATGGGTAATAAAATTTTAATGAAATTCGGCCTCCGCAAAAAAAAGAACGACATGAGCGACTGGGCGCGCATGTTCCGCAAATCGCTCAAAACCAAAAAAACGGTCAAAATAGGCATAGTCGGCAAATATTTCGGCACGGGAAAATTTACCCTGCCCGATTCTTATATATCCGTCATTGAGTCTATAAAACACGCATCCTGGGAGCTCGGAGCGTCTCCTGAGATACATTGGCTAAACGGCGAGACTTATGAAAAAGACAAGAAAAAAATGGCAAAAGAGCTCGGCGCGATGGACGGAATAATCGTGCCCGGAGGCTTTGGCGCCCGCGCGATAGAAGGGAAGATAAGGGCGATAGAATACGCGCGGGAAAATTTGAAGCCGTTTTTCGGGCTTTGCTACGGAATGCAGCTTGCGGTGGTTGAATTCGCGAGAAATGTCGCGGGGATGCCGGGCGCGAATACCACCGAAGTAAATCCGAAAACAAAATACCCCGTGATAGATGTTATGGCTGACCAGAAAGAAAAATATTTGAAAAAAAATCTTGGCGGGACAATGCGTCTGGGAGCATACAATTGCAAATTAAAAGAAGGGACTGTCGCGCGCCGCGCTTACAAAGCCGACAAGATTTCGGAACGGCACCGTCACCGCTACGAGTTTAACAACGCGTTAAAAGAAGTTCTGGAATCCAAGGGTCTGGTTTCTTCGGGCATCAATCCTGAAAGCGGCCTTGTTGAAATAATAGAGCTACCCAAACACCCGTTCTTTCTGGGCACGCAATTCCATCCCGAATTCAAATCGCGCCCGCTTTCTCCGCACCCGTTGTTCCGTGAATTTATTAGAGCTACAATGAAGAATAATGAGAAAAAAGGGAAAAACGGAGGCAGAAAAAGCGGTTGAGGTCATTCCTTCCGTCAACGCCTCTGATTTCGCGGAGATAAAAAAACGCATTAAAAAAGTTGAGCCGTATGCGAAATGGGCGCATTTGGACGTGTCTGACGGGGTTTTTACGAAGCACGTAAGCTGGCATGAGCCCAAAGACCTCGTAGGATTCAAACCCAAGCTAAAACTTGAGGTGCATTTAATGATAGATAAGCCCGAAGAAAGTATTGCCGAGTGGCTTATAAAACCTTCGGTATGGCGCGTGATATTCCATCAGGAAGCGACACAAAACCACCGGCTTTTGATAGATAAAATTCACGAATCCGGAAAAGAAGCCGGACTTGCAATCAGGCCGGAGACGCCGTGGCTCAAGCTTTTTCCGTATCTTGATAAAGCTGACCTTTTTTTGCTTCTAGCGGTGAGTCCCGGTCCATCTGGGCAGGAATTTAACGAACTTGTATTGGAGAAAATTGGGCACATACGCCACGTCGCTAAAAACGCTATAATAGAAATTGACGGAGGGGTAACCAAAGCCGTCGCCCGCCGCTGTATCGCCGAAGGCGCAAACTTGCTAGTGGCAGGCAGTTATTTATTTAACGCAAAGTCAATTAAAAAAGCGATAGAGGAGTTGAAAAAGCCAGATGAAATATAAAATTTAATCATAATATATGGACGATCAGTCTAAACAAAAAAACATTGTTATAGTAGTTATTCTGTTGCTTATTTTAGTTGCTTTGGCTGTTGGATACTTTTATTTTTCCAATTGGCAAAAAGGCGGCGATGCGCCCAAAGAAAAGGTTCCAGCGATTGGGTTGGACGAAAAACAACAAGAAGAAGTTAACCGGCAATCTCGTGATGCTAGAAGGAGGTTGGATATTGGACAAATTCAACTCGCCTTGGAACTGTACTTCGATGCTCATGGAACATATCCCAACTCATTATCAGTCCTAACCACACAAAATTCGTGCGGAAGTTCTGCGTGTAGGCCTATTATTCCCGTTGATCCT
>MFHL01000039.1:9413-28158 GCA_001778595.1 Candidatus Giovannonibacteria bacterium RIFCSPHIGHO2_02_FULL_44_11 | reverse complement strand
AAGAAACTGGATGAAAGCGACACAACCTGGTCGGTTGTCCTACGGAACGGAAAAATCCTGGGATTTCTGCATGTCGGCGATGTTCCGCGGCCGGAAGCAAAGCAAAGCATTGAGGACTTAAAAAACCTCGGCGTCTCCGATATCAGAATGTTTACCGGCGACAATAAATTAATAGCCCAAAAGATCGCCGGAGAGATAGGTATAGATTCGGTACACGCATCAATGATGCCCGAAGATAAACTGAAAGAGCTTGAAAAATTGGCCGCAACCGGCGGCCCGATAGCCATGGTCGGCGACGGCATCAACGACGCGGCCGCACTCGCCCGTGCGGATGTGGGAATCGCCATGGGGTCCGGAGGTACTGCAGTAGCCGTAGAAGCGGCCGATATCGTGATATTAAACGATAATTTATCCCGCTTGCCGGAGATGATAATTTACAGCCGGAAAGTAATGTCGGTAGTCAGGTCGGACATGGTCATATGGCTTCTTTCCAATATTTTGGGATTCACACTGGTTCTTACCGGAGTCGCAGGACCCGCAATGGCCGCTTTTTATAATTTTTTCAGCGATTTTTTCCCGCTTATCAACTCCGCCCGGCTATTCCGCGGAAAACAATAAAAGAATATAATTAATGCATATGTTTGAGCTTAAAGACAAAATAGCGTTAGTAACCGGCGCGGGAAGCGGTATGGGAAGAACTCATGCTTTAGCTTTGGCATCGCAAGGAACCAAGGTGGCCGTAACAGGAATCGATGAAAGCAAATGTATTCCTGTTGTTGAAGAAATCAAAACAAAGGGCGGCGAAGCAATTTGCCTCAAACTAGATGTGTCCGATAAAGCCTCGGTGGACGCGGCTTTTGACGAGACAATAAAACAATTCGGACGGCTGGATATTTTAGTAAACAATGCCGGCATCTATGTTCCGAAACCGGCGCTTGAACTTACCGAAGAAGAATGGGACAGAACAATTGATATTAATTTAAAAGGGCAATTTTTCTGCGCGCAAAGGGCGGCAAAAGAAATGATGAAAAATAAATGGGGGCGAATAATTAATATTTCTTCTATCGCTTCGGGGCAAATAGGCATCGGTATGGCGGAGGGAGCGCATTACACTGCTTCAAAAGGCGGGATAATAGGAATGACAGAAACACTCGCCATTGAATGGGCGCCTTTCGGGATAAATGTAAATGTCATCGGGCCAGGAGCGATAGATACGCCGATGGTGCAGGCGGCACAAATACCCAAAGAAGCAATGAGTGCGCTTCTTGCGGGAATCCCTCTAAAACGCATCGGCAGGCCGGAGGAAGTATCCGCCATGGTAGTTTTCCTTGCTTCGGAAGAAGCAAGCTACATCACCGGAGCCACGTTTTATGTGGACGGCGGATGGCTCGCGTCATAAAACCCGGCTTATCGCCGGGTCTGGTATGCTAATCCGAGATTAGCACTTGAAGCCATGATTGAGCGGATGCTTCTGAGCAATTTGATGACAATGGCAAGCCCCGCAACACCGGCGAAAGATATCATAAGCAAAAGAGAAGGCTCTGCGTGGTTCATGGCTGAAGCAATATATCCGGGAACGGCAAAAATATTGCTTGAAGCTACACTCTCAAAATTGCTCCAAATCTGTGCGACAAAAAATCTGTCCGCGGTCAGTCTCAAAGCTACCGTAATAAATAACGCTCCTCCGGCAAGCATCGGGAGAGCCTGTTTTACGAACCAAATGGCGTAAATCCGCCTCATTATTCTTGATTTTAACCTTTGTACATCAGACATATTTTAAGCTTACTTTTAATCCTCTTTACCGACTATATCCTTTAAAACCTTACGGGCTCTGAAAAGTTTCATCTTCAAAGCGCCTATGGTCAAGCCGTGCTTTTTGGCTATCTCCTCATAAGGCCGGTCTTCTATGTAGTGGGATTTGATGAGAGAGGCCGCCTCCGCAGGGAGCGTCTCCATGGCGTCCTTAATGACCCCTACGCGGTCGTCTTTGTCTATTAAATTTTCAGTGGCAATATTGAGCTTGGATTCAATATCCTCGTCATCGCCCGCCAAAAGCTCGTCCAAATAGCTGACATCCCCGAAAGTCTTTTTAACTTTGCGGTAGTGTGTAAGCGCGGTATTGACCAATATCCTCCAGGCCCAGCTTTTAAACTCCACTCCGGGCTGTTTTTTGAATTTCTTGGCATTCAGGTATATCTTCGTAAAAACCTCCTGCACAATATCCTCCGCCTCTTCCTGTGAATGCACAATACCAAGGGCTTTGCGTGTAAAAGGCAGCTGGTATTTATCTATAAGCAAAGAAAAGAGCGCCGGGTTCCTCACCGACTTCTTTAAAATATCTTCATCGGGCATTTCTTTTAAAGGTTTTTCTATTTCCAAATACATTTTCTTTTGCTACCAGCATAACATTATTTTTAAAATTTGGGAAGAGTGAGGCATTACCAAAGAAGTTTTGTTATAAAACGGGCCAGTTCTTCCTTGGGTACGGGGCCCAATGTAAAAGTTTTTACATTGTGCGCCTGCAAAACAGCCTGGTCAGCGCCCTCAACGAGCGAACCCACATAAATAAATTCCGTATGAGGAAGTTCGTTCCCTATTTTCTCAACAAAATCCGTTACGTTCTGCCAATATGTCGGTAGTATAAAAATAACCGCTTTCGGCGGGTCTTTTCTCGCGGACGCCAAAGCTTCGTCAAATCTTTCTATTACATCCACCTTGAAGCTTTCTTTTTGCAGTAAAACGGCAATTTCCGCAAGCGCATGGTAATTGCCTATTAATATGACACGTTTTTGAAGAGTCATAAGTGTATTATTTAGTATAACAAAAAGCTATAGTTTGTCCGCAAAACCGCCCTTGACACGCGCCTATTTTGGGTGTATAATAGGCGAAGATATAGGCTTAAAATTTTAAATAATTAGGCCTAGTTCCTAGACAGAAGGAGGTAGTATGAACGGTAAAGTCAAATGGTTTAACAACGGCAAGTGTTACGGCAGAATAAGCGGCGAGGACGGAAACGAATACCATGTCCACTTCTCGCAGATTTCCCCCCATGGAACCGGGTTTAAGAGTTTGAATTCCGGAGAAACGGTGGAGTTTACGCCGGTCGCTTCGGGTTTCCGCAATAAAAATCCGGAAGCGAAGCGGGTTATGCGGTCAGTCCAATTGCAGGTCTTGCCGGACAACTTGGAAACGTCCGCCGATCCGCTTGATGTCGTAGACCTGAAAGTGTACGCCGACGGCAGAATTTTTCTGCCAAAGCGTAGCACCGAAGATCCTGGCGATTATTCTTCCGGAAGTGTCCGCGCGTTTCATGTAGGAAGTCCGGGAAGTATCCGAGAGAAAACACGGATTGCGATTGCGGTGGGGCTTCCGGAATCAGAAAAGAAAGACACCGTCATTCTTCCTGTTGACTTCAACGGAGGCATGCTCACCCACGGAGAATGGTCTTACGACTTTCCGCGCGGGGCGTTTGTGCTAGTCGTGAAAATCGACGGCAATACCTGCTCGGTGGCGGCCAAGAAATTGTCCGTCAGGACACAGGACTCACGCAGTGTCGTTGACCCGCGCGACATGGGCGAGTGGGTCGTGGTAGAAGTGCCGTTCGCACAGGAACTCACCATTCCTGCGGAGTACGCCGACGAAGGGGAACTCGCGAGTTATTTCTCTGCGCAAATCCCTGAGGAATTTCCCGGTCATGCGCAGGCGAATTTCACAAAATTCGCGCGGGCCATCGCTCACGCCATCGTCTCGGTAAAAAATCTCTCCGTAAGTCAGTAACTTTTCCGCAACGGAAAAGAATAAGGGGGCTCGACTATGTCGGCCCCCTTTTTCATTTTGTTGAGATTTTTTCACTCCGCCCGCTGTAAGAGCGAGGCAGGAACGTTGATTTCGGTAACGGAGCCCTCGCCTTTTGGCGAAAACGGTTTGTTTAGCTTCACAACGACAAGTCTTTCTTCCTGCACCCGCCCGATTGCGATGCCCACGCCATTCATCGGATACTCCTCGTGCGCGCCATGCTTGATTTGCAGCGGCGTTAGAACGATTCGTACCTTGTCACCGGGCTCCAAAGGAAGAATCTCTCCGCCGCTGCCGGCGTGTCCGCCCTCAGCCCAGAAAATCCCGCCGAGCGCTTTCATCGCTTCTTCCAGCTTCCTGTCAGCAACTTTCTTTCTTTTTTTGCCGATACCGAGGAACTCCTCGGCCTGATTGATTTGCGAATGGCCGTGAAATTTGGCGTCTTTTTCCGACTCTTTGTTGCACCCCATCCGGCAGGTCGTCAGATTCCCGCGAACCTTTCGCAGTTTGATACCCCCATGTCCTTCCCGCGTGGACGGAAAAAACCCAGCCATATCCACAATCTGTTCGTTCGTCAACAATTCCATAATTTTTTCTCCTTCTTTCTTTTCTGAATTTTTCTGACGCCCCTATTGCTTAACTGCGATACCGCGCGTGCACCTCTTCCGATGAACCCTTCTTGCCGTACTGCCGTGGAAACCGTACCCTTTCGGCTACGGCCATATCGCCTTTGTGGTAAGGAATGGCCACATATTCCATCTCGTCTCCCGCTTCCGGGATAAATTCCAACTCTTGGGTTTCAAAAATCGTTAAACGGACGAAATGTTCGTCCTGCATGCAGTCATCCGGATCAAGCGGACAATGCATGTCATGCCGATGGATAAACCCCACACCATGATTTCTCCCGAAAGGCCTTTCGTTAAAAAACGCCAAAACCCCTATTCCGCGAATCCGCGGATCAGATAAAACCCTTTTCCTGTTTCCGTTATTGCCGCCCATAAAAAATCTCCTTATTCTCCTCTCAAACTATCCGGATTTAATAGTAATTTCCGGACTCTGATTTGATTATACTCCTTTATACAAATTTGTCAAGTTTGCTGATATGTGCTTATATTGGCTTTAATGCCTCAAAAAATCAGGGAAATAAAATTTAAAGATAAGGATTTTCCCGCGGTACTGCGCGAAATTCACAACCCTCCTGTGCAAATTTTTGTGTGGTCAAAATCCAGCGCGCTCCCCTCGGCGGACCATTTTCTGTCTATAGTAGGCACAAGGAGATGTTCCGCGTACGGAGAAGAGATTTTGAGAAAAATAGTTGCCGGCCTCTCCCCTCACGGCTTCGGCACGGTATCCGGAATGGCCATCGGCATTGATACTGTCGCGGCCGACGCAAGCTTGATAAATAAAATTCCTACAATTGCCGTTTTGGGTTCAGGGCTCGGACGCAAAGCTTTTTATCCGAAAATCAATTGGCGGCTGGCAGAAAAAATAGTAGAAGAAGGCGGCGCAGTTATTTCAGAATATGAGCCGGACTTTATGGCAACGCAATATAGTTTTCCGCAGCGTAACAGAATAATTTCCGGCCTCTCCCCCGCCACGCTGGTTGTGGAAGCGCCGGAAAAAAGCGGCGCCCTGATAACGGCCAAATTTGCCTTGGAACAAAACCGCGACGTTCTCGCCGTCCCGGGCTCCGCTTTCGGCGCAAACTCCCTCGGCACAAACCGCCTTATCAAACAGGGCGCGGGCCTCGTAACCGAGGCAGATGACGTTTTGAAAGCTTATGGTCTGGCGGTTGAACCGCCACTTGGCGGTTCAACCGCCAAGTTAAAATTAGACCTTTCGCCGGAAGAAAAACAAATTTTTAATATCTTAACCGAGCCGATGGATATGGATTCGCTCATCAGAAAAAGCAAAATGCCGGCACATACCGCAATGGGCATAATCGGACTTATGGAAATCCGTGGTATAATAAAAAAACTCGGCAACGAGTACATAAAACAATAAATAATGAAATTAATAATAGTTGAGTCGCCCACAAAAGCCAGAACCATAAGTAAATTCCTTGGAAAGGGTTTTCATATTGAATCAAGTTTCGGACACGTGCGCGACCTGCCAAAATCCCAGCTGGGCGTTGATCCTGAAAACAATTTTCAGCCGAAATATATCGTACCTTTAAAAGCCAAGAAAAATCTGAATGTTTTAAAAAAACAGGCCGCAAAAGCCGACGAAATAATCCTGGCAACAGATGAAGACCGCGAAGGCGAGGCCATCGCCTGGCACCTACTTTCAGCCTTAGGTATTGAAGACAAACCCGGAGACAAAATACACAGAATAGTTTTCCATGAAATCACGGAACGCGCCATAAAAGAAGCCCTCAAAAACCCGCGCGATATAGATATGAATCTTGTGAACGCCCAGCAGGCGCGGAGGATTCTGGACCGGCTTGTGGGATATAAGCTTTCGCCGTTTCTCTGGAAAAAAGTGGCCAGAGGCCTCTCGGCCGGAAGAGTGCAGTCGGTTGCCGTCCGCCTCATTACCGAGCGCGAAGCGGAAATAGACGCGTTCAAAAAAGACGAATATTGGACGGTTGAAGGAATGTTCGCGAAAGAAATACATCCGCCGGCCGGCGGATTTAAAGGCGAGCTTTATAAAATTGCCGGAAAAACTTTGGAAAAATTCGGCATTAAAAACGAAAACGAAGCAAAAAAGATTCCGGCAAACCTGGCCGGCGCCTCCGCGAAAGTCGTATCCGCCGAAAAAAGCAGCCAGTTAAAACACTCCGCCGCCCCGTTTACCACTTCTACCCTCCAGCAGACCGCTTTCCAGCGCCTCCGCTTCTCCGCCAAGCAAACAATGGTCTTAGCTCAGCGCCTTTATGAACAGGGCTTCATTACATACATGCGTACGGATTCACTGAACCTTTCACAGGATTCCCTAGTGAACGCTTCTGCATGGATAAAAGAAAATTTGGGAGAAAAATATCTGCTTCCGGCTCCGCGGACTTTCAAAACAAAATCCAAATCGGCGCAGGAAGCCCACGAAGCTATCCGTCCGACCGAAGCATCACGCACACCGGAAAGCCTGAGGGCAAGCGTTGACCCGAGAGAACTAAAACTGTACGAGCTTATCTGGAGAAGGTTCCTAGCTTCCCAGCTTCCTGACGCTTCGCTGGAAAATACAAAAGTTGATATCAATGTAAACGACCATATTTTCCGCGCTTCCGGCTCAAGGCTTCTTTTTGACGGATTTATTAAAATTTATCCGATGAAATTTTCGGAGAATATTCTGCCCGAATTAAAAGAGGGCGACGAACTGAAAATAAATTCGATTACACCGGTACAGCATTTTACGGAGCCCCCTCCGCGGTACAATGAAGCGAGCCTGGTCAAAGCTTTAGAAAAATTCGGTATCGGGCGTCCTTCAACTTACGCCCCGACAATCTCCACCATCCAGGATCGCGGATATATAGAAAAAGACAACGAAAGAAGACTGCGTCCGACGGAAACAGGAAAAATAGTAAACGGTATTTTAGTCGAGCACTTCCCCGAAATCGTTGATATCGGATTTACCGCCAAAATGGAGGGAGAGCTGGACGAGATAGCCGAAGGCAAAGCAACCTGGCAGCCGGTTATCAAAGAATTCTACGATCCTTTCGCAAAACATCTTGAAGAAAAATACGAAAGCGTCGCCTCGCAGAAAGTGGAGGAAAAAACCGATGAAATTTGTCCGAACTGCGGAAAACCGATGGTAATAAAACGCGGAAGATTCGGCCGGTTCATTGCCTGCTCCGGATTCCCGGATTGTAAAACCACAAAAAGAATTCCCGAGCCTTCACTCAATATTAAATGCCCGACATGTGTCGTCTCCCCCGAAAGGAAAGATGATCCGGGAGAAGTTGTAAGACGGCGTTCCAAAAAAGGCAGATATTTCTTTGGATGTTCCAAATGGCCCAAGTGCGATTTTATTTCATGGACCCTGCCGGGTTCCGCGGAAGATATTAAGGCAAAAGAAAAGGCGGCGGCAAAAGCGCTGAAAGCCGCGGAAGCGGGAGAAATATTGACGAACCTCGAGGAAAAAGAAAAAGCCCGCCTGAACGAGTCAGTCGGGCAGGCCCTGCCGAAAGAATTCCGTCCGAACGGTTCATCCGGGCGGGCAGCAGAGCAGCCAAGTGAAGAGGTTTAGAAAATTGTAAAAAATTACAGTTTCGGGCTTCCTTTTTTTCTGATCTCTTCTAAAGTCTCAACCGCGCGCACCATTGCTGTACGGGTATTTTCCAGTTCGGTTACTTTTTCTTCCAATTCCCGTGTTCTCAAACTGACCTTATCTTCCAGTTCGGCGTAGGAAGCCTCAAGCCTTTCCGTCATATCGTTGAAATTGGAAGCCAAAACACCTATTTCGTCTCCGGAAAACACACTGGCGCGGGCTTTCATGTCTCCTTGCATTATCCGCTTGACGACTTCGAACAAGTTTTGGATCGGACGGGAAATGACCGATGTCAGCAAAAAGGAAACAAAAAGCATAATTACCACGGAAACCAAAATTAACACGACTAAAATTACTCTTGTGGAATCGGCCAGCTTGCGGCTTTCGGTAAACTGGTCCGATACTTCTTTGAGCTTTGTTTCCACAAGCCCTACTATCAGTCTGGAGGCGTCATTTTGCCGTTGTTCGTAATTATTATCAAAATATTCTTTTGCCTTTGCGGCATTGCCTTCCCTAACCTTGGCCAAGATTAAAAGTTCCGTGCCTTTAAGCTGGTTTATCAGACTGTCAAATTTATTGACGGTATTAAGGTCCTGCCTGTTTTCTTCCAAGCCGCGGATCTCATCTAAAACAAATTCATATTCGCGCAAAGCAGCATCATAGGAATCTTCCCATTTCTGGTCCTGCGTCAAAATATACGCTTTAGAATAATCTGCGAGTTTCTTATTGTTCAGTTCAAGGCCGGAAATAAGATTTAAGATCTTGTATTCACGCTCGAGCCCGACAAAAAGATCATCCAAAGTATTGAGTGAATTTAAAAAATAACCCGCGAAAGCGATAAATACCAAAATGATGAAAGAGAAACCGGTAAGAAGCTTGCCCCTAAGCGAAAGGCTTTTAAAAAATTTACGTATCAAGAAAAAATTTATTGGCCGATAATTTCTTTTTCTATAAGCGCCGTAAGCTCGGATATGCCCTTAAATGCGGTTTCCGCATTCGGCAAAAACGCGCTGAATTTTGTCGTTTTCTTAAAATCACTCAATATTTTTTGGCCTTCGGGAGTTTTGTCCATGTCAAGCAAAATTTGCTTTATCGCGTTTTTCAGCTTGGAGTCCAGGCCGGCCCTGATTACTACCACGTGGCGGAAAACGTCTATGGTGGAGAAGATAAAACGGTAATTGTCCGCATCTTTGCCCGCTATAGCTTTAAAATCAACATCGTTTTGCGCGCTGGCGGCAGCTCTTCCGGTCAATACATCCTGGAACTCTTCCACGTCGCCGCTGGCGAAGTAATAACCGATCTCATTAGGCAAAACCTTGTCCCCCGGCCCTGTCTTTTGGGTGAACGTATAGCCTCTTTTTATCAGCTCCGCTTTTGGAAGAAAATACGCCGAAGTTGAATCCGGCTTTTGAAAAACCATCATTTTCCCTTTTAAGTCATCCAGAGTTTTTATCGGGCTGTCTTTTTTTACGAAAATATTGCTGTGATAAAACTCCTGCTCCCGCTTCCAGCGGTTTGCTATCGGTTCCGCACCCGCTAATTTGGCAACCACATAGGCCGGAAAAGGGCTGTCAACATATATGTCTAATTTCCCCTGGCGCATCAGCGTTGAAGCTTCATAAGGATTTTGAACGGCGACAAAATTGCCGTCTTTAACGCCGTACGAAGCAAGCTTTGAGGCCACATATTTTATGAACGGATTATATTCTTTGCCGCTGGCCTGGAAAACAGGACTATCCGCGGTATTGCCTCCGATTGGTTCGGCAATGAAAAGAACAATTTCTTTCTCTTCCGCCTGCGGGAGAGCCGGAGCAACGTTATATTGCGTCAAAACGAACCACAAAACCCCGCCTGCCAATAAAGCTAAAACAGCTATAATTACAAGTTTTTTCATGTATATATGATAATACATTGCTAAACATGTTAGAAGTGGACAAAAAAAGGCCCCGGGAGGGGCTTTGTCGGATGTGTTTGCGGCTAAAATCAATATGCGTTTGTTCTAGTCAAATGCGGGCGGGAAATTGTTGCTTCCTTGCCCATTTCCCAAAGCCAGTAATCCAAATGGCAGATATTTATTTGTGAAAGTCCGCACGCTTTGCGAAACTTATTAATCTTTTTAAGCAAACCGTCGCAGGCCACGGCCGTTGCGGCGCGCAACTCAACTTCCATCTGACTGTTTTCGGAAATTTCTTTCCAATTATCCACCAATTCCGCCAGTTCGGCGGAGTAAGAAAAAATTTCACGGCACCTCAGCGCTTTCGGCAATTCGTAATCGCAAACCGGGCCGACTTCTTCAATATCAATTACCGGCGGCAAAATTTCTTTTGAATCGAGAGCTCTGCCGTGAAGTACTATCGCCACCAGCATCGCCCGCTTGTTAAAAGCAAGTTTTTGCCCGTTAAAATCCCTGATATCGGCGCCGTAAGCAACCGGAAAGTCTTTAACAAGCAATTCAACCAGCCCTTTGCCGTTATTGAAAGCGCGCAAAACGCTTCGTTTTGAAGCTTCGTCCCACACCGTTGCCTCTTCGAGCAAGTTAAGCGGATTTCCCTGATAATACTTAACAAGATTATTCGCGAAATCCATTGCGCATTCATGGCGAAGTTCAGAAAAAGGTATTTCGTTCATGTCCCTGAAAAATCTTTCGGTTTTTCTCACATCCCCGAAAGCCTGATAAATATCGTCCGATTGCGGTATCGTCTCGCCGAACCACTCATAAATTTTTCTGTCCATCGCAAACGCACCGGTCAATGGCTTTGGTCCGTCCGGAACTGCTACCATATATTTTTCGTCCGGTTTTTCAAAAATATTGAACGCGAAATTGAGACAATTTGCCAGAAGCTGGAAAGCGGCGAAAGCCCATTCGTGCTTCGGATAAACTCCGTCAAAGCGCCAATTTGGGATTTCAAAATTGTTTTTAACATGCTTTTCCGCAACCTCGGCAAGCTTGGCCGGATTTATAAAAACATGCTTATTAAGCCTCTTTGAATCAGTGTCGCGCCAAGCGTCAAAAATTTTCTTGCTTTCCTGATTCATTTTTCTCCTCTTTTTCTTCAAAATCTTATCTAAGAATATACGGCCGCCGCCTTCATTGTCAATTGACGGATTGAGCGCTAGATTGAGAAATATATGGAATGGGCAGAATATGAAAAAAAACTGAGAGAATTCGGCTATAAAGACGAAGCTATAACCAAGATTAAACCTGTTTTTGAGTTTGCCTCAAACGCCCACAAGGATGAAAAAAGGTTCTCGGGCGAGCCTTATATAGTCCATCCAATCGCGACTTCGCTTAAAATCGCGGCTCTGCGCCTGGACTCGGATACAATTTCGGCGGCGCTTTTGCATGACATAGTTGAAAACCAAAACATAAAAATAGAAGAGCTAAAGAAAAAATTCGGCGAAGATATCGCGTTTTTAGTTGAAGGCGTCACCAAAGTGGACAAAGTGCGCTATCACGGCATTGAAAGGACGGTTGAATCGCTGAGAAAAATGTTTTTGGCCCTCGCCTCGGATATCCGCGTGGTTATCATCAAATTAATGGACAGGGTCCACAATATGGAAACGCTTGAACATGTGCGGACGGAAAAACAAAAAAGGATAGCCCTTGAAACATTGGAGCTCTACGCTCCTTTGGCGGACAGGCTTGGCATATGGGAAATAAAGGCCCAGCTGGAGGACTTGGCTTTCCCTTATATTTATCCCGAAGAATATAAATGGTTAAAAAACCAAATTAAAGAAAGAAAAGACGTCGGCGAGCAATATTTGAGCAAATTAAAACCGATAATCGCCGCGGAACTGGAAAAAGAAGGCATTTTGAACGCAAAAATCGTCTACCGTGCAAAACATATGTTCAGCATCTGGAAAAAACTCCTGAAAAACGAAATGAATTTTGACAGGATTTTTGATTTGGTATCAATGCGCGTTATCGTCGGAAGCGTTGAAGACTGCTATAAAGCGCTGGGAATTTTGCATAAAACATGGAAGCCGATGCCCGGAAGGATAAAAGATTATATTGCCCTGCCGAAACCGAACGGCTACAGAAGCCTGCATACCACGGTTTTCGGCCCCGGCAAAAAACATATAGATTTTCAGATAAGAACCGTGGAAATGGATAATGAGGCGGAGAACGGAATCGCCGCGCATTGGTTTTATGAAGTGGAAGGCAAAAAGAAAGCGATAAAAAAACTTGATGACAAAAAATTCTTATGGGTCAGACAGCTTCAGGATTGGCAAGCCGAATATGCAGGGTCTTCCGCGCCGGAAACGCTCACCGCGCTCAAAATAGACTTTTTCAAAGACAGGATATTCGCGCTCACTCCCAAAGGCGACGTAATTGACCTTCCGGACGGGGCCACGCCGATAGATTTTGCATACCACGTGCATTCCGAAATCGGGGACAAGATGTCGGGAGCAAAAGTAAATGAAAAAATAGTGCCGTTCTCCCACCGCTTAAAACTTGGGGATACGGTAGAAATTTTAACCCAAAAAAATAAAAAACCTACCGCCGACTGGCTTGATTTTGCCAAAACCTCGATAGCCAAAAACCGTATCAGGGCGTTTTTGAGAAAAGCGGGCGGAGGAAGCGCCGGTAAAATTTCCGATAAAAAATTAAATGACTCGCTTGAGGCGGCAATTACCGTCAAAGACCGCGTGGGAGTCCTGCGCGACATATCCACGGTATTTTCAAATCTGGACATCAATATCGTCGGCACAAAATCGGGGCCGCTTTCGCGCGACCATCACCGGATAATAGTAAGCTTTGAACACAAAAAAGGCGTCCCAAATACAAAACTTCTCGGCTCTATCCGCCAAATCAAAAACGTGGAAGCCGTGGTAATTACGGAAGCGAAATAATCAGGACACCAGGGCGGCGGGCGGCATAATCTTGTCTGATATGGCCCTCAATTCTTCTTCTGAAAAAAACTCTATCAAAATTTTACCTGAATTCCCTTTTGCTTTGCGTTCTATATGTACGCGCGTCCCCAAAGCGTTTTCCATTTTCTGCTGGAGAGTCTTTGTTTCCGGATCAAGCGCGGCGCGCGCACGCTCAACGGCAATATTCCTCGCCGCCTTTTCCGCCTCCCTTACCGAAAGATTACTCGTCAGAATATTCGCATAAAGCTGTTTTTGATCTTCGGGATGGTCGGTAAGCATCAGAAGCGGCCTCGTATGCCCTTCAGAAATCTTGCCTTCGGCCACGGCCTGCTGCATATCACCCGGCAAAGTGAGAAGGCGAAGGGTGTTTGCGACAACTTCCCTGCTTTTACCTATTTTCTCCGCAATCTCACGCTGAAGCATTCCGAATTCATCTATCAATTTTTTAAAAGCCCGCGCTTTTTCCATCGGATTCAAGTCTTCGCGCTGAAGATTCTCAACAAGCGCCAATTCTAATTTCACTTTATTTGACGTGTTATCGCGAATTATGACGGGTATTTGTGCAAGTCCAATAAGCTTCGCTGCGCGGAGCCTCCTCTCGCCCGCAAGCAATTCATATTCAACAGCGAGTCGCGACCCCGCATCAGAACCGATTTTTTCCTTTCTCGTCACAACAATAGGCTGCAAAACGCCGTATTCCCTAATGGATTCGGCCAAGTCTTTTAACGCCTCCGGTTCAAATTCGCGTCTTGGCTGATAAGGATTGGGAACAATCCTGTCCAATTCTATCCAAAATACGGATTCTTTTCGTTTTTCTTGTATGTTTTGTTGATCCATAAATTTAATAATACCAGTGCCCGAGGTGGGAGTCGAACCCACATGAGTTGCCTCACACGATTTTGAGTCGTGCGCGTCTGCCAGTTCCGCCACTCGGGCAAGCTATCCTCTGGGCTTTTATTTATATTGTAGCTTTTTCAATAAAAATTCAAGTAGCCACGCTGAAAAGATACCCACAAGCGCGCCCGCCAAAATATCCGACGGCCAGTGAACGCCGGCTGAAACCCGCCCCGCGCCCATGGCTAGCGCCCCCAGAAAAAAGACAATGCTCGTTTTTGGATAATAATAATAAACCGCCATAGCAAGCGCAAAAGAAAACGAGGCGTGGCCGGAAGGAAACGCGGCTCCGGGGACTTCGCTTATCAGCTGATGTACTTCAGAAAGAGCCGTGAACGGCCTTGCACGGTCCCAAAATAAAACTATGATGGGCTTAAAAATAAATCGTGCTAAAATTCCTGCAGAAAATGCGTGTATGATAACCCATTTCACGCGCGTTTGATTTTTATCGAAAACAAAGAATGTAAAAACTCCGGCTATCACAACATATAGTAAATACTCACTCTTAAAAATTATTCCCCAGTCATAAAAATCATTTATTCCCGCCCAAGAATTCAGCCGGCGGAAGATTGTGAGGTCAAGTTGGTACATGGACACATTGTACCACATGTGCTAGGGTTTGGGGAGAAAAAACTGAAAAGGAGAAAAATATGGAAATTACACATAGCGGATTTGGCGGCAGTGCACGGCCGGATAAAATCATGAAGGTGGCACAATACAACAATCACGAACTAACGGAAGAGGTGAATGTATCGGAGCTGGCGAGGAACATGTTGGGCGCCGGTAACGACGTTGTTGAACAATATGTCAGAGGAAAAGATTTGCCTCACTTCCAATGCTCCGTCGGCATTCCTGACTTCATAACTCTGGAACAAAATATCGCAGACTACTTCAGCAAGTATAATGCAGATTGCGTAGAAAGATTTGCAAAAGAAGCAACTAAGGAAACTGCGGAACGCGTAAAAAATTTAGCCAAAGAGCTTGGAGTTGAACCGGAAAAATTTGACTGGCATGAAAACAATAAATTCGCGCTTGAAATATCAAGAAAAGAACAAGAATCGCGCGGAGGCGGCCCAATAGAAGTTGATCCGCGAAGACGCGGTGGCGTAACAATGTCAGAATAGTAATAACCATCCTCGGACACATGTCCGAGGGTTTTTTATTTTTTGTCTAAACCCCCAAATCCATAACCCCCTCCCTCCCCCTTATCTTAAGGGGGACGTCACTTCGTTGATTCGATTATTTTTGCAATTACGCCATCAATATCATTGATTACGTCGGCGTTCCAAAATCTTAGAACTTTAATATTATTACCATTTAGATATTCCGTTCGTTCTGCGTCATACAGTTTTTGTTCGTTCGTGGTATGGCCTCCTCCGTCCAATTCAATAGCTAGTCTTGCTTTTGGACAGTAAAAATCGATGATATAACCGCCAACGCTATATTGCCTGAAAAATCTTTTGCTTCCTGATTGTCTTTTGCTCAAATATCTCCACAAAACTCTTTCTGTTTTAGTCTGATTGTGCCGCAATTCCTTTCTCCTGTCTCTTAAAATTTTATTATTATAAATATGCTTCATATCTTCGCCCCCTTAAGATAAGGGGGCTATGGGGGTTATTTCTTCGCCAACTCCACCAAATTTTTAAAAAGCATAGCAACAGTAAGGGGCCCAACTCCGCCCGGGACAGGTGTGAAAAGCGAAGCTTTGTTTGCCACATCAGGAGCCATATCCCCCGCTAACTTTCCGTTGGCTTCAGATGTCCCGCAATCTATGACAACAGCGCCTTCTTTTACCATGTCCGGCCTGATAAGATGCGAAACCCCAACTCCGGAAATGATTATATCCGCGTTTTGGGTATAGGGTCTAGGGTCGGGGGTATTTTCATCAATTGCCGCGACAGCCGCGCCATTTTGCAGAAGCCAGGCCGCTACAGGCCGTCCTACAAGTCTTCCGGCTCCTATAACCGCCGCACGCTTCCCGCGCAGCTCTATGGAATGTTTTTCAAATATATGCCGGATAACCCCGACAACGGGAGGTAACATTTTGGAACGGCCCGTAGAAAAAGCCCCTACGCTTTTTGAGGAAAGCATATCGGGATCTTTTTCGGGCGTAATCGCATCCAGAATATATTGGGTGTTTATTTGTTCCGGAAGCGGTAGCTGGATTATCACGCCTGTATTTTCTTTGATATGAACTATTTCCGAAATTTTTTCCCTCAATTGGCTCGTAGATACGCCTTCTTCAATATTATATATTCTTACATCTATTCCGACCGCGTTGCCAAATTTCTTTTTCTGCTCCATAAATTTTTCCGTAACGGGGTTGCTTCCGACCTGTATAACCACCAGCTTGATTTTTTTGCCGATACTTAAAACTTCGTCTTTCAACGAAGTCTTAATTTCTTCCGCAAGTTTTTTGCCGTCAACAATCATTTATTATCCGATTATACGGCGTGGGCGGCTTCCTCAAGCGTGGTAATGCCTGCCAATACTTTTTCAACGGCATCTGTCTTTAAAGTTTTCACTCCTGATTTATCAATATAGTCCTGCAGAACATTCATCGGGGATTTTTCAACAATCAAAGCCCGCAGATTATCGTCAAATTCCAAAACCCCAAAAAGCCCTATACGTCCGGCGTATCCCGTCCCCCTGCAATGATCACATCCTTTTCCGTGCGTAAACACGTGGTCGCTCGCCGAAAGTTCGAAATATTGCAGATATTCCGGCGCCGGAGTATAAGTTTCTTTGCAATTTTTGCAAATCATTCTTACCAGGCGCTTGGCGATTATGCCGTTGATGGCAAAAGCTATCAGACTCCGCTCAACATTCATATCAAGAAGCCTTGCTATAGTGCCGACCGTAGTATTTGAATGCACCGTTGAAAATACTATTCTTCCGGCAAGCGCGGAGCGCATGGCATAGCCCGCCGTTTCCGGATCGCGGATTTCCCCGATCATAATAACATCCGGGTCCTGTCGCAAAATAGATTTCATTCCGGACGCAAAAGTAAAACCTTGTTCCGGCCTAATCTGGCTTTGTCTTATCCCGTCAAGCCTTAATTCCACCGGATCTTCAAGCGTGATGATATTTTTTTCTTTACTTTGAAGTTCGTTCAAAATGGAATATAGCGTAGTAGTTTTGCCGGATCCCGAAGGACCCGTAATCAAAACCATTCCATAAATTTTAGAAATCAAACCTTTAATCATTAAAAATGTTTTTTGGTCCGCCGCAAGGTCTTTCAAATCCACCAGCATATCAGAGCGGTTAACAAAACGCAAAGCCGCGGCATCTCCGTTTATGGTCGGGAAAACCGAAACCCGTATATCCAGAACGCCCTTTGAACTGTTAATTTCGAAATGCCCGTCCTGCGGCGTTGAGCGGTCAACAATATCTATGCCTGCCAGTACCTTTATACGGTTTACCAGCGGTTCGTGCTCAATTATCGATTTAGACCACTGTTCAATTAAGACGCCGTCAACACGGATACGGACAATCAGTTTCTTGGACAAAGGCTCAATATGTATATCTGAGGCATGAGCCTCGATAGCGCCGTCAAAAATTTCTAACAAAAAATCGCCATTCGGCTCGGCCTTCAATTCTTTTATTTCTTTTATTTTTTCCTGTTTTTTCGGCTCATCATTGCCCCAGCTTGTTCTGATAGCCTCCGTATCCAGCCTTTCTTCGTCTCCTTGTTTTTTAATTGTCATATCCTTATTTTATAACGCCTTTAAGATATCATCAATACGGTCCGCAATGCGCAGCATATCCTTCTCTTTTAGCCCCGTTGTCGTCGCTGCGGCGGTGCCTATGCGGATGCCTGACGGGTCAAAGGGTGAACGCGTATCATATGGAATGGTATTTTTATTGACAATAATCCCCTTTTTCCCCAAAAGCTCTTCCGCCGTCTTTCCCGAAATTCCCCGCATCCATGTATCAACCAAAAACAAGTGCGAGTCCGTTCCTCCGGAAATTATCCTCCAGCCCCGCCTTGCGAGCTCTGTCGAGAGCTTTCTGGAGTTTTTTATAATCTGACGGGCATATTTCTTGAATGACGGATTTTCCGCTTCTTTCAGCGCAACGGCAACCGCGGCAATCTGATTCACATGCGGGCCTCCCTGCAGACCCGGAAAGACCGCTTTATTTATTGCTTCGTTAAGAAATCCTACTTCGCCTGAAGCTATGAAGGATCTCCGCTTCGCTGCGAAAATTATCGCGCTTCTCGGCCCGCGCAGAGTTTTATGGACCGTTGTGGTAACAATATCCGCGTAAGGAAACGGTGAAGGATACGCGCCTCCCGCAACCAGCCCCGCAAAGTGCGACATATCTATCATTAAAAACGCGCCTGTCTCGTCCGCGATTTTCCTTAATTTTTTAAAATCAATAATTCTGGAATAAGCCGTAAATCCCGCAACAATCAATTTGGGTTTTTCACGGCGGGCCATCTTACTGATCTCATCGTAATCCAACAACTCTGTTTTTTTACCTACTCCAAAATGGCTCCATTTCCACAGTTTACCTGTCGCGCTCACTAAATGCCCATGTGTTAAGTGCCCGCCCATTGAAAGCGACATTCCCATTATTTTTTTGCCAAGCGGCACCAGTGCCAAATAAACGGCGAGGTTCGCGGGCGACCCTGAATATGGCTGAACGTTCGCGGACCATTTTTTTTCTGAAATTTTAAAAAGTTTAAGTGCGCGTGCTTTTGCCAGATTCTCAATTTTATCAACCACTTCGTTTCCCCCGTAATAGCGCTTCCCCGCATAGCCCTCCGCGTATTTATTCGTAAACACTGATCCGAGCGCAGACAAAACATCTTTTGAAACATAATTTTCCGACGCAATCAAATTGACGGCGCCTTTTTGCCGTTTCTCTTCCAGCTTTATTAACCGCTCAATTTCTTTATCGCGCATTTTAAAATTATAACAACGAAATCAGCACTTTGGCCAGTTTTTGGCGTGGATTGTGGCGGATGAACGGG
>MFHL01000039.1:5671-9384 GCA_001778595.1 Candidatus Giovannonibacteria bacterium RIFCSPHIGHO2_02_FULL_44_11 | reverse complement strand
AATATATTTTGCGTTTGGCTTTGGAGGCGCTATAAATTCTGATTTTTCACGGCGATATTTAGCCAGAATATTTAAAGCGGGCTTACGGCTGTTAAATACCGCGTAATTCAGAACATTTTTGCCCAGATATTTTTCTATCTCTTGGGTAAAATCCTCCGCTTTGAAACCATCCGTCTCTCCGAACTTGGTCATTAAATTACACACATAAACTTTTTTTGCTTTTGACTTTTTTATCGCCTCCGGAACGCCTAGAACCAAAAGATTCGGTATAAGACTTGTATACAAATCCCCCGGACCAATGATTATTATGTCCGCCTGCAAAATCGCCTCCTTCGCGCCGACATTGATTTTTGCTTCCGGGCTTAGCCAGACTTTCTCTATTTTTGCTCGGATTTTCGTTTTTGGAATATCTATATTCGCCTCGCCTTTTATTATTTCGCCGCCCTTAAGTACCGCGTTGAGCCTTACGTCGTCCAAAGTAACCGGCAATACCTGCCCACGGATGTTGAGCACTCTGGACGCTTCAATCACGGCGGAAGCAAAATCCCCTTTTATCTTTGCAAGCGCGCTTAAAAAAATATTCCCGAAACTATGTCCCGCCAACCTCCCATTTTCAAACCTATAATTGAAAAGTTCGCGCAATATTCCGCTTTCCGTGGAAAGGGCGACCAAAGCCCTCCGCACGTCACCGGGAGGCAATATGCCGAATTCGTCGCGGAGCACGCCGGAAGAGCCTCCGTCGTCGGCCATTGATACTATCGCCGTTAAATTGAGCGAATGAGACCTTAAACCTGAAAGTACCGTGAAAACGCCGGTTCCCCCGCCTATAACAACAACTCGCTTGCCGCGTAAGGCTTCGCCACGCGGCTTGCCTTTTGCTGAATTTCTCATATAACTATATTAGAACGGATTTGAAAAGAAGGGGTAACGGCAATGAGACTAAATACAAGTTACCATGCGGATTCTCAGACATTACAAAGGCTCCATGAAATTTCCATGATTCGGTTCGTATACGGTGCCGATCTGCAAAATTGTTTTATAGATACTAGCGCGCAAATCGGCAGCGGGACGGTCATCTGGCCCGGTGTCACCATCGCCGAAGGGGTAACAATAGGCAAAAATTGCGAAATCGGCAAAGGCGCCATTATCATCGGGAAAATACGCATCGGAGATAATGTTAAGATCGGGCACGGCGTAAAAATAACCGGCGAAGGATATGTCGGATACAATTCGGAAATCGGGCATGATATTGAGAACCCAAAAATCGGCGGGAACTGCAAAATTGAAGGCGAAGTAATTGAATCGATAATCGCTGACTATTGCGAAATTGGCAAAGACGCGAAAATAAAACGCTCAACCGTCGGCTCCGCCACAAAAGCAAAACACAAGTGCGGCATCAGAGATGCGGATGTGGGATGCTGCGTCAACATAAGCGTAGACGTGGAAATTTTAAATTCCGACGGCGAAAGCAAAAAGAGAACAACTATCGGCAATTATGTTTTTTTGGGAGGCCGCATTGAAATAATCGGCGGAATAACCATAGGCGACGAAGCAAGAATCTCCGCGCGCTCATTGGTTAATGAAGATGTTTCTGCCGGAACTTATTTTGTGAATATGACACCGGGGGCAAGACTGACCACAAAAAAAGACAACGCCGCGTGGTATTTGGAAGGAAATTATCTGAAATTACAGTGTTCTATCGGCACGAAATATCGAAATTTATTCCACACAAAAGCGTTCGTAAAATGTGGGCACAACACCAAAACTTTAAAAGAGTGGCTGAAAACACCGATTGTGCACATGGGAGGGCGCACTCCGATTCAATGCATAAAAGAAGAAGGCGAAAACACTTTTCCGTGCCTTCTGGATGAATGCAAATGCTCAAAACCAAATGAAAAACCAGCTGCAAAATAGTACTTGATAAATTATAATGGCTTGCTAATATGCCATTAATTAACCCCTCTGATGTTGCCCAAGCAGACCAGCTGCTGACTAGGTCTACAACACAGAGTATTGATGCCCCGTAGCAGTTGCCCGATGAAACTGTAAGGCCACCATGCTGGCGGCTTCGCTTACAGCGTAAATCAACCACCAACTCTACGAATTATTAACCCACGCCCTTTGCCACAAGCAACGGGCGCTTTTTTTATATTTCTTTTATCTGGCGCGCGCGTAAAACTTCTTCCGCTTTTTTAATATCTTCCGGATATCCGATAGGAAACCAGAAATCCGCTTTAACCGCGATTAATTCATAATCACTCACCATTTGAGACAACGAATCAGTGATATAATATTCGCCGTTGGGATGCTGACGCGCAGGATAATTAAAAATTTTAGAATCCAGAACTTTGACTCCCGTGGAAGCAAGGTTGGATAGAGGCATTACCGGTTTTTCAACGAGGTCCAGAACTTTTCCATTGTCGTCCGCGGTAATTACGCCGAATTTGCGCGGGTCCTCAACTTCTTTGACCATTATGGACAACGGGTAAGCCAGACATTTTTTAACGTCTTCTTTGGATTGCAAATCGTCGGCATAAAGCATCAAAAAGCGCTTATCGTGCAAAAGCGGGCGCACCAGCCACAATGCCTGCGCGGTCCCAAGTTTCTTGGGCTGATGGACGTAACTGATCTTTTTCCCGCCGAATGAATCGCTAAAATAATTCCTTATCTGGTCTTCCAGATACCCGACAACGATTATTACCTCGTCTATCTCATCAGGCAGCGCGTCAAAAATATGGTGCAAAAGCGGTTTGCCTAAAATTTCTATCATCGGCTTCGGACGCGATTCCGTCAGCGGACGCATCCTCAATCCTTCGCCGGCGGCTAAAATAACTGCTTTCATTTTACTGTTTCGGTTTTAAAATATCGTTCGCCGTTTTAATAATATTCCTCAAATTCTGGAACTTAACTATTTTTTGCGCTTCTTTATACGTAAACCAGCCGTATCCGTTGTGCTCCGCTGAGACCGTAACGTCGCGCGTTCTGCTTTGGGCAAGATAAAATATTACTATTTTAAAAATGCGCTTTTTTTCGCGGAAGAAGAAAAATTTGTCGGTCACGCGAAACTGGTCTTTTAAAATAAGTTCGTTTTTCCCCAAACCGGTTTCTTCCTTTACTTCACGAAACGCGGCGTCCATCCCCCGCTCGCTCTGTTCAAGCTTGCCCTTGGGAAAATTCCAATAGCTCCCGCCGTGGTATAAAAGCAGGTATTTTATCCCCTCACTGGTTTTCCTGTATATTATTATCCCCGCTGATATTTCCCTGGGCATAATTCTATTATTCCACAGTTACGGATTTCGCCAAATTGCGGGGTTTATCTACATCAAGCTCCAAAAGGTCCGCCGTATGATATGCAAAAAGCTGAAGAGGGATAACGGAAAGAAAAGAACTCAATATTTCCATCGTCTGCGGAACGAATATTACGTCGTCCGCCAGACGGGCTATCTTTTCATCGCCCTCCGTCGCAATAGCCAGTACTTTGCCGTTCCTTGCCTTTAATTCTTCTATATTAGAAACGATTTTGTCGTAAACAAGGTCTTTTGTGGCAATTACCACGACCGGAAACTTATCATCTATCAAAGCGATAGGCCCGTGTTTCATTTCTCCCGCTGCGTACCCTTCCGCGTATCTGTAGGAAATTTCCTTTAATTTTAGGGCCCCTTCCAAAGCGACCGGGAAATTATATTTTCTTCCCAAATAAAGAAAATTTTTAT
>MFHL01000039.1:4538-5656 GCA_001778595.1 Candidatus Giovannonibacteria bacterium RIFCSPHIGHO2_02_FULL_44_11 | reverse complement strand
ATCTTGGAAAAATGCATCGCCATCAGCAAAAGCGCGCCCAACTGCGAAATAAATGCTTTCGTTGAAGCGACTCCTATCTCGGGGCCGGCGTGGTTGTAAACCCCCGCATCCGATTCCCTGGCAATGGTTGAGCCGACCACATTCACAATGCCCAGCGTCAGAGCGCCTTTCTTTTTTGCCTCGCGCAATGCCTCCAGCGTATCCGCTGTTTCTCCCGACTGAGAAATTAATATTACCGCGTCCCCCTTCCCGACCGCAAAATTCCCGTACCTGAACTCCGAGGCATATTCCACGGAAGCCGGGATTTTTGCGAGCTCTTCAAAATAATATTTACCAGCGAGACCGGAATAATAAGATGTCCCGCAGGCGGCAATTACTATCCTTTTTATATTTTTTATTTTTCCATCCAGATTATTGAGCCCGCCCAATTTCACTCCGCCCGCTTCCGACGCCCTTCCGCGTAAAACATTTTCCAAAGATAACGGCTCCTCAAAAATTTCTTTTTTCATGAAATGCTTAAACCCGCCTTTTTGGGAAGCGGCTACATCCCAGTCGATTTTATCCACCGGCTTATTAAGGATCTTTTTGGCCAAATTATATATTTGCAGACTATTCGGGGTAAGAACTGCAAATTCGTTATCCTGCAAATAAACCACGTTTTTTGTGTGTTCAACTATCGCCGACGCATCCGACGCAACCAGATATTCCCCGTCTCCGACGCCCAAAATTATCGGTGAGCCTCTGCGCGCGACGACTATTTTTGAGGGGTCGCTTTTCGCGATAGCCGCAATCCCGAATGTTCCCGTCACGTGCCTTAGCGCCTCAAACACCGCATCTTCCAAAACAATATTGTTTCCGCTCAAAAACGGCCGCTCAACAAGATGGGCGAGCACTTCCGTATCCGTTTCCGAGGAAAACATATGTCCTTCGCGCGTCAGCGCTTCTTTTAACTCGGTATAATTTTCAATAATGCCGTTGTGGACCAAAAAAATATTCTCCGTGCAGTCCGTATGCGGATGCGCGTTCCTGTCGGATGGCTTGCCGTGCGTCGCCCAGCGGGTATGCGCAATAGCCGAATTGCCCGCCCAGGGCTTCCGCAAAATCTTGGCTTCAAGCGC
>MFHL01000039.1:0-4505 GCA_001778595.1 Candidatus Giovannonibacteria bacterium RIFCSPHIGHO2_02_FULL_44_11 | reverse complement strand
CCCCCGCCGAGTCATAACCCCTGTATTCAAGCTTTTTTAAGCCGTCAATGACTATGGGGAGAGCGTTTTTCTTGCCGATGTATCCTACTATTCCGCACATGTATATTAATATAAATAAAAAACGGGCGATTTGTTACAAATCACCCGCCCCCTATGCGCGATTATTTTCATAAACCGTCTCCGCAACTTTCCAAATGTAAATGAAAAACGACACGTAGGCCACAATTACCGCTAAAAACAATATCATTAGGCCTCCCAGCCAGGGGCCGCCCAAAATAAATGCTATGCCGGCGTATTCCGCGACAACTTTCAGCTTGCCCACAATGTTTGCCGGGATATCTTTTTTGACCAACAGTCTTACAAGCAACATCAGAACCTCGCGTATCGTTAATACGACCGGTAAAGTATAGTTGTTGAAGCCCCAGCCTATATACCAAAGTATCGGCAGAACCAAAAATTGATCCGCCAACGGGTCCAAAAACATTCCCAGGCTTGTAACGCTTTTTTGCCGTCGCGCGATAAATCCGTCCAGCCAGTCGAGCATGACAAAGAAAAAGAAAACAAGCCAGGCATATTCAAATCCATTTTTGTAAAGAATAATAGTTGCCGGCGCTCCGAAAATCATACGCGCTAATGTGATGATGTTCGGCAATTTCCGTACATCTCCCCAAAAGTTTTCCGTAAACCTCAAAGAAAATCTCACAAAAATGTAGCATGAAAAAACAAAACCCGCCAGCATTAGTTGCTTGGCGGGCGGATAGCGAACAAATAGCCACCGCTTTAGTTAATGGAGATCTTTTATGTCCTTCATTACACGACGGATGACTACGACAGCAATCACTCCGGCAATTAATAAGCCCAAAACAATTCCGACCCAAAACATAAAACCTCCTAAACCACGATATTTATGAGCCTTTTTGGCACAAAAATAATTTTTCGCGGTTGTTTATTTTCTAACGCCAATTTAACTTTTTCACGCGCCAAAGTCAACCGCTCGGCTTCGCTTTGCGAAATATTTATCGGCGCACTGAATTTGTCGCGCGTTTTGCCGTTGATTTGTACGATAAGGTCAAAATTATCTTCCTCCAACATTTTTGGATCAAATTCCGGCCATGGTTCAAGATGGATAGATTTCCAGCCCGAGGCTGGTCGGTCTTGGGCCGATTTCCTTAATTTATTCCATATTTCTTCGGTGAGATGAGGTGCAAACGGCGCGAGTATCCGGAGGAATTTTTGGAATAAATCTCGGTCAACCGGATTTTTCTCCATCTCATTCAAAAAAATCATCATCGCAGATATTGCCGTGTTAAATTTAAAATCTTCAATATTTTCCGAAACTTGTTTAATGGTTTTGTTGAGGGCTCGTGCGAGAGTCTCGGCACCAGGCTTTTCAAGGACACGCATATTCTCCTGCTGGAGAATTGCTCTGCTCGCGCCGTCGCGCTGCGCAAGGTCTTGCAAAGCCTGCGCCTTCGTCAAGTTTTTTGTGCTCGCAATATTCCAAACCCTGTCCAAAAACCGGCGTATGCCCAAAATCCCATGCGGGTCCCATGGGTATGAGCCTGCTTCATTATAAGGGCCGATAAAGGCCAAATACATGCGTACAGTGTCGCTTCCGAACTTCGCCACATATTCGTCCGGATCTATCACGTTACCCTTTGATTTGGACATCTTCTGCCCGTCGGGCCCCAAAATAATTCCCCTGTTCCTTCTTTCTTTGTACGGCTCATCTCCCAACTTGGCGGTTGAACCGCCAAGTAAGCCCAAATCAAACATGGCTTTATACCAAAAACGCGAGTAAAGCAGGTGCATGGTCGTGTGCTCCGCGCCTCCCGAATAAAGATCCACAGGCATCCACGCGGACATTTTTTTCGCGTCGGCGAAAGTTTTTTTATTTTTCGGGTCGGTGTAACGCAAAAAATACCAGGAAGAATCCACAAAGGTATCCAATGTGTCAGTCTCTCTTTCCGCATTATTTCCGCACTTCGGACATTTTACTTTCAGCCATTTCTCCGCTTTCGCCAAAGGCGACTTCCCTTCTCCCGTCGGCAAATAATCTTTTATTTCAGGAAGTTTTATCGGCAAATCTTTGTCCGCCGCCGCAACCACTCCGCATTTTGGACAATGGATTATCGGAATAGGTACTCCCCAATAGCGCTGGCGCGAGATAACCCAGTCTCTTAGCTTATATTGAGTTTTAATTTCCCCTCCGACAAATTCGGTTATGGCTTTTCCGGCGCTCTCCGAATCCGTTCCGTCAAATTTCCCGGAGTTTATCAAAGCCCCGGAACCAGAATACGCAAAATCTTTACCCGCTTTTAATCTTTCCAGCCAATAAGGCAATTCTGAATTGACCATTTTTCCCGGAACAAAATCCTTGGCATCTATCCACAATATTTCATTTCCTTCGTTCTCTCCGTCTTCAGCTATTGCGACGTGCTTGTCGCTTTTTAATTCAAAATATACCGCGGTGGTAATTGCTATTCTGTTCTCATCTTTATGCTTCGCAAAATACGCCGCCTTCGCCGGTCCTCCCAAAATCCGCTTAAATTCAAGGTCAACATAGCCGGTTTCTTCGAGAAGTTCACGGAGCGCCGCGCCGACCGGTTCCTCGCCTTCCTCCACCCCGCCAATTACAACCGTGTCCCAGCCGAATTTTTTGTTTCGGATTATCAAATATTTTTTCTTTACCGGATCATAGACCAATGCGTGCACGTTAATTCTTGTCTTTGAAGGCTTATCAGCCCGTGGAGGATTTACATGGTCAACCACCGAAGGAATAACAACGTGCTTTACCGTCAAATTAAACTTCGAAGCAAATTCAAAATCGCGTTCGTCGTGCGCGGGCACGGCCATTATAGCTCCCGTCCCGTAGCCCCCCAAAACATAATCTGCTATCCAGACCGAAATCTCTTCCTTTGTCGCGGGATTTATTGCCTTAATCCCTTTAAGTTCAATTCCTGTTTTTTCTTTGGTTTCTTGTTGTCGTTGTAACGGGGTTTTCCTTTTGGCTTTCTCAATATAATCTTTAACTTCTGCATAATTGGAAATTGAAAATTGTAAATTGGAAATTAATTGGTGCTCCGGAGCCAAAACCATATAAGTTGCCCCAAACAGCGTATCTGGCCGCGTAGTAAAAACTTTAATTCGAGATTTTTGGAGGTCCGTCCGCCCCTTGGCGGTCGGACCGCCAAGTTGAATTTCAAACTCTATCTCCGCTCCCTCGCTCTTTCCTATCCAATTTCTCTGCGCCTCTTTTATTTCTTCCTTCCAGTTCAATTTATCGAGCCCGGAAAGCAATTTTTCCGCGTAATCGGTGATCCTTAGCATCCATTGCTTCATATTTTTTTGGACTATTTCCGACCCGCATCGTTCGCAATGCCCGCCGACAACCTGTTCGTTCGCGAGCACAGTTTTGTCTTTCGGACACCAGTTGACCGCGGTTTCCGCCCGGTACGCCAAACCTTTTTTGAAAAATTGCAAAAATATACACTGCGTCCATTTGTAATATTCCGGGTCCGCGGTAATAACTTCACGGCTCCAGTCAAAAGACGCGCCCATGGACTTGAGCTGTTTTTTCATGTAATCAATATTTTCGTAGGTCCACTTTTTCGGATTTAATCCGCGTTTTATCGCGGCGTTCTCCGCCGGAAGTCCGAAAGCGTCAAAACCAATTGGAAACAAAATATTTTTCCCTTCCATTCTTTTTTTTCGCGCCAAAATATCCGGTACCGCGAACGCGTACCAATGCCCGGTGTGAAGATTGCCGGAAGGATAAGGAAATTCAATCAAAGCGTAATAATTATCGCTTCCTTTTTCGGAATCCGCGGTTTTATAGAGTTTTTTCTTCTCCCATTCCTTCTGCCACCTTTTTTCTATTTTTTTGTGGTCAAATGAAGCCATAGATTACTTAAAAATAGCAGTTTTCCGGCTCATTGACAACGTATTTTACGGAGCTATATTAAAGCCAGATAAGCCAAAAAGGGAGGCTTTATGTATAATGTTATGACAGAAAACATGCTGGAGGAAGCCCGAAAGAACTTTGAAAACACGCTGAAAACCGATTTCGATTTTCTGCAGCAGCACACCAAAGACGACCTTTTGATCAAGCACGTGGAATCGATTCGCAACACATTCATCGTACACGCCGTTGCTCCGCACAGTTTTCCGGCCGGCCTTATCCACGAAGACGATTATTACGGTTCCGATGAGAACGGTAAAAGAGCGCTGCCGGAGGGATTTGATTTGTTTAACCTTAAAGGCCAGACTGGCTGGGACGGCGAATTATAAAAGGAGGAAAAATGCAATTAAACGCGTTACCACAAGTTAGAAAACCCGAAAACTCACCTTATGTGGGTTTTGAAAAAGGTTCTCAAAAGAGAGAAGAACTGTTAGCGAAATTAGACGAAATACGCCGTAATAATGGCGATGTAAAAATTCTGCCGCTGTGGATTAACGGACCGGTTCAAACTAAAGAGTTAGGCAATTGTACGCCTCCTCATGAC
>MFHL01000038.1:18006-18262 GCA_001778595.1 Candidatus Giovannonibacteria bacterium RIFCSPHIGHO2_02_FULL_44_11 | reverse complement strand
CTTTGCCGTTTGGGGGCTGAAGCTGGGCATAGATTTTACGGGCGGTTCTCTGTTGGAGATTGAATATAAGAATGCAAGGCCTCAAAACGAACAAATAATAGCCAATTTGGCCGAAATAGACGAAAAAGACGCCGTGCTCCAGCCGACAGGCGAGCGCGGGGTAATTTTGCGCCTGCCTAATATTGACGAAGCTAAACATCAGGCAATTCTGGAAATATTAGGCGGTCCAGATGATGTGCTGGAGAAGCAGTTTACT
>MFHL01000038.1:2131-17907 GCA_001778595.1 Candidatus Giovannonibacteria bacterium RIFCSPHIGHO2_02_FULL_44_11 | reverse complement strand
GGAATTACGGTAGACACTCTTTTTGTGACGGCGCTTTTGACTATATTGGGGTTTTCGGTCCACGACACAATCGTGGTTTTTGACAGGATACGCGAAAACCTCAAGAAATTCGGCACAAGAGAGCCGTTTGAAGAGTTGGTTGAAAAAAGCTTACGGCAGACCATCGGGCGTTCCATCAATACTTCTCTTACCGTTATGTTCGTAATGCTCGCTTTGTATCTCTTCGGCGGAGCTACCACAAAATATTTTTCACTTGCCATTTTGATAGGTGTCGGCTTCGGGACCTATTCTTCTATATTCATTGCCAGCTTCCTGCTCATAACATGGAATAAGTGGTCTTTGAAGGCGCGCTAGGCAGGCTTGACAGGCTTTTAGCGGTTTGCTAGAGTGTACAGACGCACAATATTGACTTATCCACAGGTCAAATTTTGCTTATTTTAATAGGGAAGGCTAAAATTAACCCCATCGCTTTGTATACTAAAGAAAACGCTCACAGGTAAACGTGGCACGCTCTCTAGGGGTTTAGGAGGGCTTTTTATTGTTAATTTTTTATCAATTATAATTTTTATAATAATTCTTATACTTTAGTATGCGAATACAAAAGAAGTATTTCTCGCGTTACAGAGAACCTTACGCTTCACTGCCGGATCTCGCGGCAATGCAGCTCTCTTCTTACGAATGGTTTATAAAAGAAGGCCTGAAAGAAATTCTGGATGAATTTTCTCCCATGCTTGATTATACCGAAAAAGAACTCGCTTTGGAATTCGTGAGTTCTTTTGTTGACGAACCGCGTTTTGATGAAAACCACGCGCGCATAAATAATTTGTCTTACGAGGCGCCTCTGCGTCTCCGCATGCGCCTTACCAATAAAACTAGCGGCGAGAAAAAAGAGCAGGAAGTTTTTCTGGCGGACCTTCCGCTGATGACTCCGCGTGGCACTTTTATTATAAACGGAGTGGAGCGTGTTATTGTTTCCCAGCTCGCGCGCTCATTTGGGGTTTATTTCAACAGCAATTTTTCAAGAGGCAAAAAACTTTTCGGCGCGAAAATAATTCCCCAGCGCGGAGCATGGCTGGAATTTGACACCGAATACGACGGCGCGGTTTATGTCCGCATTGACCGCAAGAGAAAAATAGCCGCAACTGCGCTTTTGCGTATTTTCGGGTTTGATAAAAACGAAGATATAGAGGCGGCTTTCGAAAAAGTTGATACAGGAGAGATAAGATTCATCAAAAAAACTCTGGATAAAGACCCGACCAAAACCGCCGATGACGCCTATATTGAGATATTCAAACGCATAAGGCAAGGGGAGCTCGCAACTGTGGACAACGCCAAAGATTTGGTGGTCTCAATGTTTGAACCTGCACGCTACGACATTTCTCCGGTAGGCCGTTACAAGCTTATCCAGCGCCTTCCTGCTATGGCTGACATTAAGCTCAAAAATCCGCGCATTTTAAACAAAGAAGACCTTGTTGCCATCATCTCCGAGATAATTTCTATGAACAATAATCCGCAGGCTCTGCCCGACGATATAGACAATTTGGGCAACCGCCGGATACGCTCTGTCGGTGAACTTTTGCAGCAAAAATTACGCGTGGGGCTTGCCCGCATGGAGCGCACGGTCAAAGACAGGATGTCCACGCTGGATCAGGCAACGCTTACCCCCGCCCAGCTTGTAAACGCGCGTCCGTTTGCCGCGGTATTGAAAGAATTTTTTATGACAAGCCAGCTCTCGCAATTCATGGACCAGATAAATGTTTTAGCCGAGCTTGAGCATAAGCGCAGAGTTTCCGCCCTCGGACCGGGAGGATTAACCCGCGAGCGCGCCGGCTTTGAGGTCAGAGATGTGCATCCTTCTTATTATGGAAGGCTTTGCCCCATCATGACGCCAGAAGGTCCGAACATCGGTCTGATAAACCATCTTGCGGGACACGCAAAGGTGAATAATTTCGGGATATTGGAAACCCCATACAGAAAAGTGGTCAACGCGAAAGTTACCGAAGAGATAAATTTTCTTACGGCTTTTGAAGAGGCCAGATTCAAGATAGCTCACGCAGGAATTATGATAGACAAGGACGGGAATTTATTGGAAGAGGAAGTGGAGGGACGCGCCAAAGGACAGCCGGCAATAATGAACAGAAAAGAAGTTGACTACATTGACGTTTCTCCTCAACAGGCGTTTTCAATCGCGACCTCGCTCATTCCGTTTTTAGAGCACGACGATGCGACGCGCGCTATGATGGGTTCAAACATGCAGAGGCAGGCGGTGCCGTGTCTGACGCCTGAAACTCCTTTGGTGGGTACGGGTATGGAAGAACGCGCCGCGAGAGACTCCGGCAGGCTCATTATTGCCGAAGCGGACGGAGTCATCACAAAAGCGGACGCGCGTACTATTGCCATAAAATCAGGTAAAACGGAAAAAACTTATGACCTTATTAATTACACCCGTTCCAACCAGTCAACTGTTATCCATCAAAAACCCGTTGTTACCGTAGGGGATAAAGTTAAAGAAGGAGATATATTGGCGGACACCTCGCTTACTGACAGGGGCAATCTTGCTTTGGGCGCGAATTTACTCGTTGCTTTTCTTTCGTGGGGAGGTTCCAATTTTGAAGACGCGATAATTCTTTCCGAAAATCTTGTTAAGAGAGATGTTTTTTCATCGGTGCATGTTGAAGATTTTACGGTTGATGTGCGCGATACGAAGCTCGGGCCGGAAATTACGACTCACGACATTCCCAATGTCGGCGAAGAAAAACTGAAAGATTTAGATGAAGACGGCGTTGTTTTGATAGGCGCTGAAGTGCGGGCGGGAGATATTTTAGTAGGTAAAATTTCTCCGAAAGGCGAATCTGATCTCACTCCGGAAGAAAGGCTTTTGCGCGCGATTTTTGGAGAAAAAGCGCGCGACGTAAAAGATACTTCTTTAAGAATGCCGCACGGCAAGCGCGGACGGATAGTAGGCATTAAAGTTTTTACCCGCGAAAAAGGGGACAAATTGGAAACGGGTGTTATAAAGCAGATAAGGGTTGAGGTGGCACAGCTCCGCAAAATTTCTGTCGGGGATAAATTGGCCGGACGACACGGAAACAAAGGAGTTATTTCAAGAATATTGCCCCAAGAAGACATGCCTTATTTGGAAGACGGCACGCCGGTTGAAATTATATTAAATCCTTTGGGTGTTGCGTCGCGTATGAATATCGGACAGATTTTGGAGACTCACTTAGGCTGGGCGGCGGACAAGCTCGGCTATCATGCGGTTACTCCTGCGCTCTTGGGAGTTACCGAAGAAGAAATAAAAGCGGAATTGAAAAAAGCGGGCCTTCCCGAGGACGGCAAGGTAGAGCTTTTTGACGGCAGGAACGGGAACCAATTTGACCAAAAAGTGACCGTCGGAAAAGTTTATATGATGAAGCTCTACCACATGGTGGAAGACAAGATTCACATGCGTTCCATCGGGCCTTATTCACTCATTACCCAGCAGCCTTTGGGCGGAAAAGCGCAGGGAGGAGGACAGCGTTTCGGAGAAATGGAAGTATGGGCTTTGGAAGGATACGGCGCCGCGCACACTTTGCAGGAAATTCTCACAATTAAATCGGATGATGTTTTGGGCCGGGCCGCCGCTTATGATTCTATCGTAAGAGGAGAGCCTTTCAAGACACCGAACATCCCCGCGTCTTTCCATGTTTTGGTAAATGAATTAAAGGGTCTCGCGCTGGATATAGAATTAAAAGGAGTTGTGTCAAGCCCGGATGACGATGATGAAACGGCGGCAAAAGGCAGGGCAAAAGAAAAATTTGAAGACTTTATAGAAGAGGACGAGAAAGAAGAAAAGGCCGTAAAGCCCGCGCGCGCGTCAAAAAAAGAACTTACCGGAGCTAAAAGCAAAAAATAATTATATGGACGCAAAAATCACAGATTTTAAATCTTTATCCATACACATTGCTTCTCCGGAGAAGATAATGCTCTGGTCTAAAGGAGAGGTTACAAAGCCTGAGACCATAAACTACCGCACCCAGCGTCCGGAAAAAGACGGGCTTTTTGACGAGCGCATTTTCGGCCCTGAAAAAGATTTTGAATGTTATTGCGGAAAATACAAAAGGGTCCGCTACAAAGGTATTGTTTGCGATAAATGCGGGGTGGAAGTTACACGCTCTATCGTCCGCCGTGAAAGAATGGGCCATATAGAGCTTGCCGCTCCTGTTTCGCATATCTGGTTCTTGCGCGGAGTTCCTTCCAGAGTAGGCATACTTTTGGACCTTCCGGTCGGCGACCTTGAAAAAGTAATTTATTTCGGAGGTTACATCATTACCCATGTGGACGAAAAAGCCCGTGAAGAAATTTTGATACAGCTTGAGAAGGAATTTAAGTCAAAATCAAAAGCAGGGGGCTCCGAAAAAGAAGCGTTAAAGAGCGCGATGGACGCGGCCAAAACGGAAATAAAAGGGCTTGCCCCGATGACGGTAATTTCGGAGATAGAGTACCACCGTTTGAGCATGAAATACTCGAATGTTTTTGAGGCGGGTATCGGGGCTGAAGCTTTGAGAAAGATTTGCTCGGACATCAATCTGCAAAAATTATCCAAAGAACTTGAAGTGGAAGTTGCGACCGCGCCGGCAATGCAAAAAAAGAAAGTCATCAGGAGACTGCGCCTCGTGCGCTCAATGATGCATTCAGGCGTGAAGCCCGAATGGATGTTTTTGAAAACTATTCCGGTAATTCCTCCCGCCCTGCGCCCGATGGTACAGCTCGAAGGGGGACGGCACGCGACTTCGGATATAAACGACCTTTACAGGCGCGTCATAAACAGGAACAACCGTTTAAAAAAACTTTTGGAGATAAAAGCTCCGGAAGTTATTGTCAGGAACGAGAAAAGAATGCTTCAGGAAGCGGTTGACGCTTTGATAGACAATTCCATCAAGCGCTCGCAGGGCCCGGCAGCCACTTCGCAGGCCCAAAAAAGGCCCCTCCGTTCTTTGGCGGATATGTTGAAAGGCAAGCAGGGCAGATTCAGGCAGAATCTTTTGGGCAAGCGCGTTGATTATTCAGGAAGGTCCGTTATTGTCGTCGGTCCCGAGTTGAAACTTAGCCAGTGCGGTTTGCCGAAGCATATGGCTCTGGAACTTTTCCGTCCTTTTGTAATAAATAAACTTATCGGAAAAAATTTGGCGCATACTATCCGCGGAGCCGGACGCCTTATAGACGACCTTTCTCCGGAGATATGGGAATGTCTTGAAGAGGTTATTCAGGGCAAGTGCGTGCTTTTGAACCGCGCTCCGACCCTTCACCGTCTGGGTATTCAGGCTTTCTTTCCCGTGCTTATTGAAGGCAATGCAATCCAGCTTCACCCGTTGGTTTGTACCGCGTTCAACGCGGACTTCGACGGCGACCAGATGGCAGTGCACGTTCCTTTGACGGATGAAGCCCAAAAGGAGGCGCAGGACCTGATGCTTTCATCCAGAAATCTGCTTAAACCGGGAAACGGCGACCCTGTTATTACTCCTACGCAGGATATTGTCATGGGCGTAAGCTATTTAACAAGGATACGCGAAGGATCGCTTGGAGAGGGAAAATATTTTGCAAGCCCCAACGAAGCCATTTTGGCTTATGATTTTGATACCGTCAGCCTGCAGGCCAAAATTTTCGTCCGTATCACAAAAACCCCGAAATACCAGAATGTTCAAAAAGAAATTTTGGAAACTTCGGTAGGCCGGCTGATTTTCAACAGCGTAATTCCGCGCGACTATCCTTATCTGAATCAGGAAATGAAAAAGAAAGATCTGGAGCGCCTGGTTTCCGATCTTATCGGAACTTTCGGCGTGGAAGAAACTCCCCCGATTTTGGACCGCATCAAGAGTTTGGGATACCGCTATGCGACCAAAGCAGGCCTTTCCTGGGGAATGGATGACATTAAAGTTCCGACGGAAAAATATACTTATATTAATGAAGCGAAAAAAGAAGCCGCGGAGATACAGTCGCAATACGACAACGGGCTTCTTACGGACCGTGAAAGATACGAAAAAGCCATCACAATCTGGAGCGATGTAAAAAGCAAGGTTGATAAATTAGCTCCCGCGATGCTGGATCCCTTCGGCCCGATACATTATATGGTAAATAGCGGTGCGCGCGGAAACTGGACGCAGATAAATCAGCTCTCAAGCATGAAAGGACTCGTGGTAAATCCTGCGGGGCGCATCATTGAACTGCCGATACTCTCTTCGTTTAAAGAAGGGCTCAATGTGCTTGAATACTTTATTTCCACGCACGCCGCGCGTAAAGGTACCGCCGACACCGCGCTAAAAACCGCGGTAGCCGGTTATCTGACCCGCAGACTTGTTGATGTTGTGCAGGATGTAATTGTCTCGGAGCCGGACTGCAAAGACGAAGAAGGATTTGAAGTGTTCAAAAAAGACTACGAAAAATTGTCCAAGAGTTTCTCTTTCAGGATTTTCGGAAGAGTTTTGGCCAAGGATGTGATAGAGCCGGACTCGGGGAAGGTGCTTTTCAAAAAAGGACGCCTGCTTACCGTTGCTGACGCGGAAAAAATTGCTTCATTTGAAATACCCGGCGCCTTTTTAAGGTCTCCGGTTACATGCAGGAGCGTCCGCGGTATCTGCCAGCTTTGCTACGGTTATGATCTTGGTTCCGATACGCCGATTAAATTGGGAGAGGCGGTGGGTATTGTGGCGGCGCAGGCAATCGGAGAGCCGGGAACACAGCTTACAATGAGAACTTTCCACGTCGGAGGAGTTGCGGGCGCGGCCGACATTACACGCGGGTTGCCGAGGGTTGAAGAAGTTTTTGAAATGCGCGTTCCAAAAAATCAGGCCGCCATCTCTGACGTTCACGGAGTCGTATTAGAGATAATTGATTCTTCCGTGCCGGGAACGAGAGACAAGCTTGTACGGATACTTATTGATAAAGACAAAGATGAGGATAAGCGCGAAATTTCTGAATTTACCGTGCCGTTTGGAAAAACAATTCTTGTAAATCAGGGCGAGCGCGTGGAGCCCGGCTCCCGCGTTACGGAAGGCGCAATAGAAATAAAAGAGCTTCTTTCCGTGGCAGGCGCGAAGGCGGTGCAAAATTATATAATTTACGAAATTCAGGAGCTTTACACTTTCCAGGGTACGACCATCAACGACAAGCATATTGAAGTTATCGTAAGGCAGATGTTCTCCAGAGTGCGCGTAAAAGATCCCGGCTCAAATGCGGTGTCAGTCGGAGATATAATAGAAAAGACAAAACTCCGCGAAGAGAATATGAAAGCGAAAAGAGAAGGCAGGCCGCTTACAAAAGCAGTTCAGCTGGTGATGGGCATTACCAATGTCGCTCTTACCACCGAAAGCTTCCTTTCAGCGGCTTCGTTTATGCAGACAATGCGCGTGCTGACCAACGCCGCGATAGACGGCAAAGAAGACAGATTGAGAGGGCTGAAAGAAAACGTCATCATCGGTCGTCTTATTCCCGCGGGAACAGGCTATAGAAAAGAATATCTGAAAAAATTGGAGGCAGGCGTTGAAGCGATTGACGAGTAATTCTAGCACCAGCATAGGCTTATTTACAGGTCAATATTGACTTGAATATACAAATAACTTAGCTTTAAAGTTAGAGCTTTTTGCTATTTATAGGAGATTTTATGCGTAAATCAACAACGCTTTTTGCGATTGTCTTGATTTTTAGTTTTATTTTGGGTTCAAATGTTTTCGGAAACGTTTTTCCGAATGCGCTCGCCGTAAACAATGAGCAGGCGCTTTTGGGTCTTAATGTCGGTGAATTGCGGGCCCGTTTGCCTAAAGATGTTTTTGAGGAAGCCTCAAAAATTCCCGACAAAGCCCATTATCTTTTGGGTCTTGAGCCGAGCAACGATGAATTTGAGCAGTATCTTCAGATGCGCAAATTTTCCAGAACCCGCGAGCTTATCTACGGCAAGAATTATCCCGGAGTTATCGACAGGTCTTCTCCGGATTACCGCCTTCAGGGCGAGCGCTCGCTTCAGTCAATTCTGGAGCTTCATGGAAAAAAAATGCGTATCTTGTATACTCATCATGTTTTTACCGAAGAGAGCATGTATACTTATTGGTCCAAAATGGGCGAGAAAAATCTCGCGGAGTTTTCTCCGGTCTACCAGAAATATTTGGTGCGCTGGGCTGACGGAAAGCTTTCGGATGTTCAATGGAAAGACGTACAAAGACTTATGGGATGGGCACAATTTGAAGCCGTAAAAGAAAACGTTGTTGTCGGCACCATTGCAAAGGCGCTCAAAAAGGACGTTGCAGATTACGCAAAGATTAATTTGACCGAAGGGGTTTTGAAGGCCCGGCGGGAGATTTTGGCGGATCCGAATTATGGCGATAAGCTTGAGACTCCGCTTGCAGGGCCCGGTAATTTAAAAGTCAAAGACATTTTGCCCCTTCCTTACTCAAAAGCTGAAGATTTCATGCCGGACGTGTTTATTATGGGGCCTTTCAGTTTTGGAATGGGATTTGCTAATTTTAAGACTTTGGAAACCCAGCGTATCGCGGCGGTAGATATTATCGGCCTTATGTACGATTACGTTACGGGTTCTCCCAATATTACCGCGCACGAATTCGTGCACTCCAACCCGACTTTGCAGTCTACGCCTCTGGATTTTTACTTTGATCTTGAAATGTTCGCGAATTTTACCACGAGCGAGATGATGGGCTTTCTGTTCCATCCTTACGACGCGGTTTTGCGCGACGAAGTGGATACTTTTTGGGGATATGACGCCAAGGAAGCAATAAAAAAAATTTTTCCGGGGGAGTTTCTTGCAGTTAGGGAATTGAACAGAAGTGAATTCATGAAGCAAAGGGATGCTATTAAGAAGATTCAGGCGGAGCTTCTGGATTTTCTTACTAATCCAAAAGACGGATTTTTGGTAAGGTTTTATTCTGATCCGTATTATTGGATTACGGTTAACACTAAAATGTGCGATACCGCAGGCGCGTTCAGGCTGATGTTCGCCCAAAGATATGAGCCCGCGGGACTCTTTGACCCTGAAAAGAAAGACAAAGACGGGAATGTCATCCCTCCATCACTTCAGACCAAAGCGTGGCTTGAACGCGAAGAGGAATCCGGCAGAATTGCGCTTCTGGCCAAAAAAGCTATGGAAAAAACCGGCAAAATGTCGAAATTTGGTGAAGAACTTTCCAAGGTTCAGGATTTAAGCGGCACGGCCACTTGTCCTGTGCACTCAAGATTTTTCTTAATGGCCAAAACAGAAGAGAATGAGTTTTTGTCGGTGGTTCGTCCTATTGTAGAAAGCGCTAAAAAAGGCGACGCGGATGCGCGTTTTCTGCTTCTGCGAATATTTGGTTCTGGTTTGATTTTCAGGAGTGTCCATTGACACTCCTTTTTTTATTGCCTAAGCTTAATTTAGATTGAGGTAGGTGTTTTATGCGTTTTAATATGTTTTTGAGCCTGTTTATAGGCTTAATTTTGACAATTTTTGTTGCCGGTTGTGCGGTGCCGTTTACAATCGCGGCGCGCGACATCGGAGTTGATAAAGGCGAAGCCTTTAAATATACAAAGAGGCAGGCTAAGGTTGCGGAAGCCAGAGCCAGGCTCTATATTTTCGGAAAGTACAACAAAGAAAAAAAGGCATGGGAATTGCGTCCGGACGCTGTGTCGGTTGAAGACGTTGAAAAAGTGGTCGCTGATGAAACAAGGTCGCTGAATACTCTGCTCGGTTATGAGGACGAGGAGACCGCCAGATTTATTGATTGGTTCCCCGGTTTTAGAGAGGGGCTTCTGCGCGAGGAGCGTGCAGCCCTTTGGATTTTGCGGCGCCTGCAATATGTCAAGTTTTACAACCAATTTACAGATTTGGTCGGCGAACTTCCTCCTGAATTGAGAGGCGAGGAATATTCTTATTTTTTCCCCGTTGACCGCAAGTCTTATTCCATGAGGCTGATCTACCCGGAGCACGATATTTCTAAACTGGTTTTTAGCGCCGTTTATCTTGAGACTGCAAAAAAGGACGGCACTCTGAAATTAGTTGATACTTTTCATGTCTCGAGCGTCAGGGAATTTTCCACGAAAGAACAAAGCATCAGGGATGCGAATGAGTTTCTCTGGAAGAACGAAAATAGACATTGGCTGATAAAGTCCTACAAAATTTTGCCCGACAAGGACAAACCTCAGGACAATATTGTCCAGTACATTGAGGTGTGGAGGACAAATGCCGAACGCGTTGCGGAAGCAACCCCCGCGGTCAGAGGATTCGTTGCAATCGGCGATTCAAAAGTGTCTGTTTTTGTCGCTGATTATGACAAGGCGGGAGCGGCCGGATACGGCAGTCCAGATTTGGTTTACAAGGCTTTCGCGGACATTGTGACCGGTTCAGATATGTTTAATAGTTTGGAATTAAAGGACAAACTTTTGCTTTCTATTTATGATCCGCCGCGTCTTGAAGAGAAGCCGGTGCGGAGAAAGCCAAAGGAGCACCCGCTCTATACGGAAGTGGTGAAGATGGGCGACGTATCGGTTGATCTCTGGGAAAAAGGAACATGGACCGTTCCGTTTGAATACAAATCTTTCCCGCAGAAAGTTTCTATGGATTTTATGCCGCCGAAAACACAGGCGGAAAAAGACACGGAAAAAGAAGGTTTGAAAAAGATCGCTATAATCAAGCAGGAATTTAAAAAGAGCGGTGATACGGTTATAGCCTTCTGGCTTCCGAAAGATAATTATCTGGAACGTAACGTGTCTTACTACCTTTCTCTAAGCGACACCATTATATTGCGCAAGCGCGGAGGAGTGCAGGAAAACGGCGAAGCGGCCTATTTCGGCAAGCGCGTCAAAGCACTGGTTTATTCTTTCGGCGGAAGATGGTTCATGCTGATGGATGAGGACGGCGACGGCGTATTTGAAAAAAGAAAAACCATACCTACGCCAGCGGGAGTAGTGGAGGCGATCGTACACGGATTCCAACCTTCTCAGCCGGAACCGGAAGATTATCCTGAAGAGTTGTAATGTTTAACATGATTTAAAAAAAGCCCTAGCTATGCCGGGGTTTTTATGTTTTAGTGTTTGTAGATGTATTTTGATTGAAGGAGCGGACATATGCAGAGCAACCGCGATTTGATCAAGTTAGGATTCGTTTTCGGGCTGATCTATTTTTTTTCTACCAATGGATTGGCAAATTTACCCGGTATTTCCGTGACATTTCTTTTGAAAGAGAAAATAGGGCTTAGCGCTTCACAGGCGTCGTATTTTGCCGCTGTGTCAATGCTTGGATGGTGCATAAAACCTCTTTGGGGAATGCTCTCCGATGCCGTGCCGATATTCGGTTACAGAAGAAAGCCGTATTTGATTCTGACGTGTCTGGCCGCGGCTTTTGTGTGGTTTTGGCTGGGAAGGACGGAAAATTATACTGCCCCTCTTCTGCTTATGATGTTCACGATATCCTCGTTTACATACGCTTTTAACGATGTTGCCTGCGATGGCCTGATGCTGGATAAAGGTAAGGCAACCGGCCTTACCGGCGAATTTCAGTCCGTCCAATGGGGCGCGGTTTTCGCGGCCGGCATCATAACATCGTTGGCCGGCGGATGGGTTGCGGATAATTGGACTCAGCAGAACATTTTTTTGGTAAACGCGGTTTTCCCTTTGTTTGCGGGGCTTGTTATATTTTTTCTGGTAAAGGAAGATAAATCTGTAAGTGCTGGCGGACAAATGAGAAAAAGTTTTCTGGCTATTAGGGAAACTTGCCGGGACAAACACCTTTGGCTGGTTGTTTTTTTTCTTTTTTTCTGGGCATTCCGTCCGTCTGCCGGAATCCCGTTCCAATATTACGCGATGGATGTTCTTAAATTCGACAAAATCTTTTTCGGGATCGCGGGAGCTGTGGTCGGAGCGGCGGCAATTGTTGGGGCGTTTGTTTTCGCGAAATTCCAGAAGAATTTCAGACAAAAAAGGATAATAAATCTTGCGATACTTTTCGGTGTTTTGACGGCGATTTTCGACCTGGTTTATTTCACGGAAACTCTGAAAAATGATTTGTTTCTGGCAAAAGCCGTTTATCTTGTATCCGCTGCACTGCTCGGAAGCATGAGCTCTTTTATACTGCTTCCGCTTCTCAATTTGGCGGCATCTGTCTGTCCGAAATACTCAGAGGGCACGACTTTTGCTCTGCTTACGTCTTTTTGGAATATAGGCGGCTTGGGGTCTTCCGCTCTTGGCGGGTGGCTCTTTGACCAAATCGGTCTTCAGTTATTAATAATCGTTTCCGCGCTGTTCGCGGTTCTTAGCTGGTTCATCGTGCCCTATTTAAAGTTAGAAGAAAAAAAAGGAGAATAATTCTTCTTTTTTATTTTATCCCGTGCATCTTGACTTTTTTGGCTCTCTCTGCTACTTTCAAAAAAGATTTACATAGGGTTGGTAATATGAAAAAACTATCATCTGTTTTTCTGGGCATTTTTTTGGTTTTGACTGGCTTTACAGGAGTTTCCTTCGCCGGAGTTGGAGTCGATTTGTCGCTTTCCGAAGCGGAAACTCCGTTGGCCAAACAGGTGGATGTTATGGTGGAAATCTTGCGGTTATATGCCGAGGAAGCGCTGGATCCGCCGGAAGATATGGTGAGCTGTCTACAGGAAATGTATGCCATGCGCAGGCTAGGCAAATGCCGCGATAAATTTTCTCATTATGTTCCGCCGTCAGAAGTGCCGGAGTTTTTGGCGGAATACAAAGGAGAATTTGGCGGAGTAGGGCTGGAAATTACACAAAAGGATGACAGGGTTGTAGTTGTGGCTCCTATTGAAGATACGCCGGGAGAGCGGGCCGGTTTTAAGCCGGAGGACGTTATTCTTGAAGTTGACGGCAAAGAAGTAGACAATGCTCTGCAGGCTATACGGCTGATACGCGGACCTAAAGGCAGCAATGTAGAAATTAAATTTTTGCGGAAAGCATTTACTGAGCCGAAAACAGCCGTTCTTGTAAGAGAAAAGATAATTGTGCGCTTTGTAAAGTCCCGCGAACTGTCCGTTGTCGGGCAAAAGATAAAAGTTATCAAAGTCAGTTCTTTCGCGGAAAAGACTTCGGGCCAATTCAGGGATGCGTTTCGTGAAGCCAAAAGAAACGGCATAAAGCTGGTCGCGCTGGATTTTCGCAATAATCCGGGCGGATTGCTGAATCAGGCGCTTAAAACTCTTGCATTGTTTATGCGCCGGGACGATGTAATTGTTACTTACCGGACCCGCAACACATCAGAACCGTATGATTTAGCTTATCTGCGGGAAAAATTTGATGTCACGACTTTCGGAGAGTTCCGCGATGATTTCAAGGTCGTGATTTTGATAAATAAAGGCAGTGCGTCAGCTTCGGAAATTTTTTCCGGTACAATGAAGGATTGGGGCTATAAAGTAGTCGGAGAAACGGCCGGCGAGGTGAAGAAAGACAAAGGAGTAACTTTTGGAAAAGGGGTCGGGCAGACATGTATCCCGCTTCTGGACGGCGCGTTGTTTTGCCTTACCACGTTTGAGTTTTTGGTTGGGAATAACCGCGTACCCATCCGCGATAAGGGTGTTGTGCCGGATGTCACGGTCCAGGAGTCCGAAAAAAAGGATGATGATAAGGCGCTGGACAAGGCCATAGAGATATTGCTTGAAAAATAGATCCTCACAAAGTCCCGACTAACGTCGCGGGCTTTTTTTTGTTATAATTATCCATAATGTCTAAAAAGAAGCACAAGGATAAGAACGGCGGAAAAGGCGGCCAGAGCGAAGCCGGCCGCTGGCACAAAAATCTGAAACCGGAAACCAAGCATTCTCTCTGGGCGGTTTTGTCGTTTGCCGCAGCCGTGCTTTTTACATTGGCTTATTTCGGGAAGGCGGGGCTTGCCGGAGAGGCCATTAAAATATCTTTGGACGCGGTTTTCGGCAAAGGATTTTTTCTGGTTCCGACGGCGTTTTTACTTGCGGGGCTTTCTTTTCTTTTCGCGCCGGGAAATCATTTGTTTATTACGACTGCAATAGGAGCGCTTTTATTTTTACTTTCCTCTTTGGGTCTTGCCGATATTTTATTCGGACAATATACGGGAGGCTTTGCGGGGTTCGCGGTTTCTTTACCATTTTTAAAACTGTTTGATTTTTGGGCTTCGCTCGTGCTGATTTTGGTTTTGCTTCTGGTTTCTATTATAATAACGCTGAATTTTTCCATAAAACCGAGAAAGAAAGAAAAAGTTGATGAGAAAACCGGCGCTTTGCCGGTGCCGGCTCCGCAGATTGCGGCCGTTCCGCTGGAGACCGTTGCTGTGCCGGAAGAAAAAACTGCTGAAACTGAAGAAGAACCCAAAACATTATTTAATATATTTTCCCGTACAAAACCCCCCGCAGCTGCGGGGCGCGCCCGGCAGGCAATAAAAGAGCTTTCAAATTATATTTCTCCGCCGCTTGATCTTTTGGAGGGCGATAAAGGAACTCCTTCGTCCGGCGACATTAAAGCAAACGCGAATATCATCAAGAGGACTTTGCAGAATTTCGGAGTTGATGTTGAGATGTCGGAGGTCAATGTCGGGCCGTCTGTGACTCAATACACGCTGAAGCCCGCCGAAGGCATCAAGCTTTCGCGCATTACAGCGCTTCAAAACGATTTGGCTTTGGCGCTTGCGGCGCATCCTTTGAGGATAGAGGCGCCGATACCGGGAAAATCTTTGGTGGGCATAGAAATTCCGAACCGTTCTATCTCATTGGTCGGGCTTCGTAGCCTTTTTTCCACGGAAGATTTTCAAAAAGCTCCGCCTCTTACTATTACTTTGGGAAGGGATGTTTCGGGCAGGGAAGTGTACGCGGATATTGCTAAAATGCCGCACCTGCTCATTGCAGGAGCGACAGGCGCGGGAAAATCGGTCGCGATACATTCGCTCATCGTGAGCCTTATTTACAAAAACTCCCCGCAATTTTTGCGTTTTTTGATGATAGACCCGAAGCGTGTTGAGCTCACCGGATATAATAATATCCCGCACCTCCTTGCGCCTGTCATTACGGACGCGAAAAAAACCATACTTTCGCTCCGCTGGGCGGTGCGCGAGATGGAAAGGCGCTATGAAAAACTTTCGGAAGTAAATACGCGCGATATCAATTCTTATAACAACGAAATGGTCTCGGAAAAAAGCTACGGTGAAATACTTCCAAATATAGTGATAATTATTGATGAGCTGGCGGATCTGATTGCCGCTTACCCGCGCGAAATGGAAGCGGCTATTGTGCGCCTGGCGCAAATGTCGCGGGCGGTAGGCATCCATTTGGTGGTTTCAACGCAGAGGCCGTCGGTTGAGGTTATTACGGGTCTGATAAAAGCCAATATTACTGCGCGGGTCGCTTTACAGGTGGCTTCAGGCGTGGATTCACGCACAATTTTGGATATGTCCGGCGCGGAGAAACTTCTCGGCAACGGAGATATGCTTTTTCTCGCGGGAGATGTTTCAAAGCCGCGCAGGATTCAGGGCGGATTTATTTCAGAAAAAGAAGTTAAAAAAGTAACCGCTTACTTAAAAGATAAGGCGGAAGATTTTGATCTTGAGCCTGTTGATATGAATATCCCGCTTCCTGCGCCGGGAGGCCCGAACGCTCCTTCGGATTTTCTTGAAGACGGCGAGGCGGACGATGAGTTGTACGAAGAGGCAAAAAAGCTTGTTGTTGAGGCCGGGAAGGCGTCTACGTCGTATTTGCAGAGAAGGCTGCGAATCGGCTATGCCCGCGCGGCAAGCATTATTGATATGCTTGAGGAACGCGGAGTTGTGGGGCCGGGCGAAGGCG
>MFHL01000038.1:0-2115 GCA_001778595.1 Candidatus Giovannonibacteria bacterium RIFCSPHIGHO2_02_FULL_44_11 | reverse complement strand
CTTGGCGGCTCGGCCGCCAAGTCAGGCAAAAAACCTGCCCAAGAAAAGGCAGGCGATGATGAAGGAGATGTTCCCTATACTAATTTTGATTTTTAATTATGCAGATACGCACATGGATATTCGTCGGCGTGGTGGTTTTGGTCGCTGGATATTTTTTTTATGAAGCAAGCGGGGTGATTTTTTCTCCTGACTTAAAAATTTTTGAGCCCGAAAATGGCGCTACTATTACTACGACCCAAATGCATATCGCGGGGCAAACCATTCCGGGCCTTAAAGTCTGGGTGGGAGGCAGGGAATTTACCGCCAATGACAAAGGTATATTTGAGGGCATCGTCCCTTTAAGCCCAGGTTACAATGAAATCGGCATTTCCGTAAAAGACCGTTTTGGTTCGGAAACCCAAAAAATTCTGAAAGTTTTTGTGAAATAAAAAAAAGACCGGGCTTATGCCCGGTCTTGCAAGTCTTGGACCATGTTTTGATATTTATTCCATAATTCTTTGAATTCCGCGGAACTTTCCAGCAGTTCTCCAAAACTGCCGGACGCGAGTATTTTTCCTTCGCTGAAAAAATAGATGTTGTCGAACATCGGAAGCAAATGCAGACGATGGACTGAGGCAACAATGCTTTTATCGCAAAAATCTTGAAAAATATTCTGATAAATAGACAGTTCTGTTGCAACATCAATACTGCTGGTAGGCTCGTCCAAAAGAACGATCGATTTGTCCGCGCAGGCTAGAAGTCCTCGGGCCAACGCAAGTCTTTGCTTCTCGCCCCCGCTCAAATTGACGCCCTTTTCCTTGATTGAAGAATTGAATTCACGCGGCAGATTGTCAGCCACTTCCGTAAACCGTGCCATATCGGTAAATTTGCGCACCTCCTGCATCTCGTGGTCGACTCCGAGAGTAATGTTCTCCAGTATAGTGGTTGCAAATATCTCGGGTTCCTGTGGGATAAGCGTAATTTCCGAGCTTATTGCTCCAAAGCCCCCGGTTAGTTTTTTACCGTCCGCAAAAACTGACGCGGTTTGAGGCTTATAAAGTTCTCTTATTACTTTCAATAGCGTAGTTTTACCGCTTCCCGTTGCTCCTATTAAGGCAATTTTCTCCCCGCGCTTTATGGAAAGCGAAATATCATCCAGGTGCAAATCCGCATTTTCATCGGTTCTATAAGAAAAATTAAGAGAATTTATCTCTATTTTTCCCCAGTGTTTCCCGCCGTTGTCGTTATTGCCGTTTACAATGCCATTGAAGCCTGACGCAAGTTCTTCGGAGTTTGAAACTGAAGCGCGCTGCTGCAATATATTTCCGTATATGCCCGCAAAGTTGAAAAATGTTTCGGCAATATTATCTGTGTATGTGTAAAGCGCGATAAAAGTGCCCGCAAGCCACGGCAGACCCCAATAGAGTCTTGCGTAGAAGTAATAGCCTAGCACAAGTACCAGCATTATTTTTGTGTTGAGCGATACTAGGCACCACTTAATTTCGTTCAGCCTATTGTTTCTCAAAAAGAGATCCAAGGGTTCCATCATCTTGCCGGAAATTGATTTGACAAGCAATTTTTCAATTCTAAGAATAACAACCGTTGTGATATTAGTAACAACATCCACTATTTTTTCGGAAATGCCGTTTTCAAACCTGTTTAATTGTCTGTATTGGGCAACCAAAATCTTATCGAATTTCATGATAAGAGTTAGTGTAAGTATCATCATCACGAAAGTGATTACGCTTGCTCCAATGTCAAAAAAAGCCAGTGTAATTATTGCTCCCGCCAAATAAACCATTAGGTTTATGACCCGGAATGATTCAGAGGCATAATTATAAAGTCCGCGCGACCCTTTCTCGACTTTGTCAATTGTGTCTCCGGAATGATGATCGGTGTGCCATTCCAGAGGCAGAAACATTATTCCTCCAAGAAGATATTTTTTGTAATTAGCCCTTACTAAGAATGCGTTTTTGTTCTCCATCATTCTTGCCGGACCGTGAAATATCCATGCCACGAACCACCTCACTATGAAAAGCGAGAGCAAAAAACAGAGATACTTAATATTCGCGTGCGAAATGCCGTTCCTTTGTAATTCGTTCAAGATTGCGGCCATGATTAATGGTTGCGACAAAT
>MFHL01000037.1:10472-26291 GCA_001778595.1 Candidatus Giovannonibacteria bacterium RIFCSPHIGHO2_02_FULL_44_11 | reverse complement strand
GGCGCTGAATTTTGACGGGGTGGATGATTTTGTAAATGCGGGTGCAGGTTCTTCACTCACAGATATCTTTAATACCGGTGGTACTATTTCTGCCTGGGTCTATCCTAAAAATATCCCAACCACCTGGGGTGGGCACATTGTTTCTAAAATTGATGGTGCTGGCCCACCCACTGTAGGTATGACTTTTGTCTTGTGCAACAATTGGGTCATTGGCGGATGCAGTGGACAGACTAATAATTTATTATTTAGCAGAGAAGCATCTCAAAATGGTATATGGCGCTCTCCTGCTAATTCAATAAGCTTGAACACATGGCAGCATGTCGCGGTTACCTATAGTGATGTATCTCCGACAACTGCTCCGATATTGTTTATAAATGGTGTGCAACAAAATATAACTTTAATTCAATCCCTTATAGCTCCTGTTGGAGGTGACGCATCAATAGATCTTATAATCGGAAAAAGCGGCAACGCCGGATTCAACGGCCTCATCGACGACGTCCGCGTCTACAACCGCGCGCTTTCGGCGGACGAAATTAAACGCCTCTACCGCATCGGGGCGACGCTGAAAATAAATACTTCAATCAATAATGACTCTCTCCAAAAAGGTTTGGTTGGGTATTGGACGTTTGACGGAAAAGATATGGCGGGCAACACCGCATACGACCGCTCGGGCAATTCCAACAACGGCACTCTCACCAACGGACCTAAACGCGCCATCGGCAAAATCGGTCAGGCCCTGGAGTTTAACGATGAAGCAAGTCAGCGTGTGCATATGTCCTCGGCACCGGTTACCGCGGTACCTCTAACAATATGCGCGTGGTTCTATGATGACGAGGGGGATGTAATATTTAATGATAGGAACATAGCGCAAATTGGAGATTCTGATACGACATCAAACTATTTCAGGTTATCAAAAAATGACGATGCTAAAAATGCACAAATTGTCCATACTGACGGCATCGGCAACGCTTTCGCTCCAACCACCAACACTTACAATATAAACACATGGAATCACGCCTGTGCAATTTTTTATACCAGTACTCACAGGGAAGTAGTCCTTAACGCAGATTTTGCGAATAAAGGAGTTGACGCCACAACCGCTGCGACTCCCGTAGGCGTAAAGGTTATGGATATAGGATATGAAGGCGATTCTACGCCCGGTGATGCGTGGAGCGGGCGCTTAGACGAAGTCCGCGTCTACAACAGGGCGCTGACGAGGGACGAGATTAAGAGGTTATATAGTTTGGGGAGATAGGGGGGTTACGGCAACTCCAACCCGATATAATTCACGCCGTCTTTGATGATGAGTTCTCCGCCGGATGCGTCCGGTACGGAGATTATTTCCGGTGTTTTGCCGCGATAAATAGGTTCAATATTTTGCCCGCCGGCCGATTCTATCTCTAAAACAAATATTCCGTCGGAAATTTCGGCGAGAAGATAATCCTGATAGCCCGGATATTCTTCAACGCCGCGGACGCCTTTGTTGGTAGAATAAATATGCAGATAGCGGTCTATTCCGTTCTGTCCGGTTTCGGGGTTTTCCCACTGGGGCATTTTATTAATGTCGTATATCCAGTAAGAATCTATTCCTGAATCATCCCAATAAACTATGCGCGCGCCGTCTTCGGTGATTATGCTCGTTTTTTTACCTTCTAAAATAGCTTTTGCTTTGTCTCCCCAGTTTTCGGGTATCTGATAAGCCTCGCCGTTCTTATAAAATTCTCCGTCTGTTCCCAAAATTAGGAAACCACCTCTTGTGAACCAAAATTTTTTAACTCCCGCGTAAAGCTGTTTTGGTTTTCCCGTGTCGTCGTAAGTGTAGAGGATATTTTTTTTAAGATACGGCGTGCGGATTTCAGGAGTGGTGGTGCCGATGATCTTTCCCGTAATAACTTTGGGCACCAAAAGTGCTTCGCGTGAAGTCACCATTCCGGGCGTGACCTCAAGATTTTTTTCCCAGTCAAAATAACCTTCCAGGCTTGCGGTGGTTTTATGGAAACCCGGGCTAACATTTTTTATCAGCGCCGACTTTGAAATATACGTCGTATATTTTTTTGCTCCGCCTACGGTTATCAACGCCCTGCTTCTGGTGCCTTTAATGTAAATACCGCCTGTTTTGACAAGGCTCCAGCCGGGCCCAAGTCTGTAACCGGAGCTGTATATGAGCACTGGCCCTATAAGGACAAAGAATGCTACTATGGAAAGCCAAAAGAGAATTGTGCGTTTTTTTTTGGTTAACACGGGTTTGATTTTGCTTTCAATTTATCATAAATTGCATATATATGCCACATTTTCTGATACAAGGAGGAGGCGGATTGCCGGTTTTGAACGGCGAGATTTTTGTCGGCGGTTCAAAGAATTCCGCACTCCCCGCGCTTGCCTCATCCCTGCTTTTTAAGGAAAAGCCGAAATTTTCCAATCTTCCCGATATTGAGGATATAAAACGCATGAACGAGCTTATTTCGCCCGTTGAGTTCGGAGAAAAAATGGATATGGAGATAGCCAAACGTTTCCGCGCATCAATTTTACCGGTGGGTCTCGTGCTCGCGCGTTATGGGGCGGTTTCATTTCCGCATCCGGGCGGATGTGTCATCGGCGCGCGCCCGATTGATGTTTTTCTTTCGGGCTGGGAAGCGATGGGCGCGAAAATAAAAACACCTGCGAAGACAGAGGGAGGCAATTTAATATATGAAGCTGAGGCACCCGAGGGGCTGAAAGGCGCGGACTATGTATTCAAAACACAGAGCGTAACCGGCACCGAAGGGATGATAATGACGGCCGTATTGGCGAATGGAGACACTGTTTTAAGGAATTGCGCCATGGAGCCCGAAATAATCTACCTCGTCGATTTTTTGAACAAGAACGGCGCCAGAATCGCGGGAGCGGGGACTACCACTATTCATATAGAAGGGAGAGGAGGTAAATTGCTGACGGGCGCCTCGCCCTTTACCGCGCCCCCCGACCGCATAGAAGCGGGGACCTTTTTAATACTCGGGGCGCTTGCGGCTAAAGAGCTTTTGATAAAAAATATTTTTCCTGAAGAGGCAGCCGCTCTCATGGGCGTTCTTAAAGAAGCTGGAGCAAATATAACCATGGAGAAAAATTCCGCTGTTGTAAAAAAAACAAAAAATATAAAAGGCGTGAATATTAAGACAAAAGAATATCCCGGTTTCGCAACCGACCTCCAGGCGCCGTTTGCGGTTTTTGCCACGCAGGCCATGGGGCAAAGTATGATACACGAGACTATATTTGAAGGGCGCCTTTCGTATACACAGGACTTAAATCTCATGGGCGCGAATATTTCGCTGATGGATTCGCACCGCGCGATGATTTCGGGGCCGACACAGTTATACGGCAGGAAGCTGGAAAGCCCGGATTTGCGGGCGGGGCTCGCGTTCATGATTGCGGCGCTTATTGCACATGGCGAATCACAGATAGGTAACATTTATCAAATCGACCGCGGGCATGAGAAAATTGATTTGAGATTAAAGAATATAGGTGCTAATATCCAGAGGATTTAATGCCATTTTTAATAAAAAAAGTAGGAATAGATTTAGGCACGGCGAATACGCTTGTGTTTGTTTACGGCAAAGGAATAGTGCTCAACGAACCTTCCGTAGTTGCCGTCGCCATGCCTGAAAATAAAGTTCTTGCTGTCGGCAATGAAGCGAAGGTTATGATAGGACGCACACCCGACAGCATAGTGGCTTACCGCCCGATGAAAGACGGGGTTATCGCGGATTACCGTGTAACCGAGGCTATGCTCCGCTATTTTATCGGCAAAGCGGTGGGAAAATGGAATTTGTTAAAACCCGATGTTCTGGTTTCCGTGCCCGCGGGCGTAACTTCAAATGAGAGAAGGTCCGTGGTGGAAGCGGCGATAAAAGCGGGCGCAAAAAACGCGTTCGTGGTCAAAGAACCTGTGCTTGCGGCGATAGGTGCGGGCATTCCGATACACGAGCCGAGAGGACACATGGTAGTGGACATCGGCGGAGGAACAACGGACGCGGCGGTAATTTCTCTGGGAGGAATTGTCTCTTCAATGTCGGTAAAAGTCGCAGGCAACAAAATTGATCAGGCGATAGCGGATTATGTAAAAAAACAATTCAATCTTGCGATAGGGGATTCTACGGCTGAAGACATAAAAATCGCTATAGGCTCGGCGATTCCGCTGGACGAGGAACTTTCGATGACAATAAAAGGACGTGATTTTATTTCAGGCCTTCCGAGGTCTCTGGAAATCCACACCAACGATGTCGTCAAAGCCGTGGAAGGTGAGCTCCGCGATATTGTAAAATCAATAAAACAGGTTTTGCATAATACTCCGCCCGAGCTTGCAGCCGATATTATTGAACAGGGGATAATAATGACGGGCGGAGGATCTCTTCTCCGCAATTTCAGCGTTTTGGTTTCGCGCTCTACCGGCGTTCCGACGAGTGTCGCCAAGGATGCGCTTTACTGCGTCGCCAAAGGCACAGGCATCGCTTTGGAACACTTGGACATATATAAAAGAAGTATCGTTGCGAAGAGATGAATAAACAGCTTGATTTTCTGAAACGCCAGATTGAGAGGGGCGCTTTGCCGCACGCATATTTGTTCGCGGGAACGGATAATGAAGGCAAAGAAGAGGCAATAGAATATTTGTCGGGCGCGCTTATGCCGCAAAGAAAAGGAGGAATAAATCCTGATTTTTGCGAGATAAATTCCGACCCGATAACCATTGACGATATTCGGCTGGTAAAAGAAAAGGCTTCAATGAGTCCTTTGGCGGGAGAGAAAAATGTTTTTTTGATAAGAAATATAGAGCGCCTAAGCTGGCAGGCCGCGCCCGCGTTGCTCAAGCTTTTGGAAGAACCTTCGCGGACAAGTTTTATTTTGGCGACGACGGAAAATGTGGAGAAAGTATTGCCGACATTACGCTCGCGTTTTTCTATTTTAAAATTCCCCTCCTTTGCTAAAGCTTCGGAGGGCAAGCATGACCAGTTCGCCAGATATTCGGTTGGCGGCTCGGACGGATTTAAATTGCCGGCCAAGCCTCCGCATGAGGACAAGGCGGAGTTTACTGAATTTGTGAGAGGGGCGCTCCGCCATGCCCGGACGGCAATGCGCCGGAATCCCACGCCGCAAAATATTGAGCGGACGAAAAGAGTGCTTAAGGCAATCAGCGCCCTTGCCGACCCGACAATGAATCATCGTCTTTTGGGCGAGTATATAATTATGGTATTATCATAGACATGCAATTAATTTCAAAATTATGATAAACTTCACCGAAGAAGAAAAAGAATTTAAAAAAATACTTGACCATTTTACCGGGGAGTTAAAAACCGTCCGGACAGGACGCTCGCATTCATCTCTCGTTGAAAATATCATGGTAGATTCATACGGTTCGCAGATACCGTTGTCGCATGTTTCAGCAATATCAACTCCGGACGCGCGGAGTATTGTGGTCAAGCCATGGGACAAATCAACTCTGCCGAATATTGAGTCGGCCATTAAAAAAGAGAATTTAGGGCTTGGGATGATAGCCGAGAGCGGGCAGATAAGGCTTACAATTCCTCCTTTGACGGAAGACAGAAGAAAGGAATTCGTGAAATTGATAGGCAAAAAAATGGAAGAATCAAAAATCACCTTAAGAAAAAGACGCGATGATATCAGGAAAACCATATTGGACGAGGAGCGGGCAAAAACTATATCGGAAGACCAAAAATTCTCGCAAAACGAGAAGATGGAAAAAATGACGGAGGAGTTCAACAAAAAGATAGAAGAGTTTGCCGCAAAGAAGGAGAAGGAGTTGATGGAGGTGTAAATCGAAAATCACTCAAAATATCGGGTTATTTTGCTATTGACTATAAGTTGAATAGATGATATAATACAAATAGTTTCAAAATCCAAAGGAGGCGATATGCTTGATTTGGTTTATGAGGAAATAATGGATGCGCGGCGCAAGGCAAAGATAACAATCTTGCGCCGCCCAAACGGAAGCTGGAATAAAACGGAAATTAGTGTGTTAGTCCGAGGTCTACCGATGTGTTTAGTTTCGCAACATCCAAAATTTTCAGAGATATTGATGCTTCATGGAGAGTTCAAAAAGAGCGACATTGAGGCTCTGGGTGTTCTAGGCTTTGACCATCAGGTTTTTTTGGGACTGGATAACTCGACTCTTCCGTTTCCTGTTCGATCGCTGTAATAAAGTTTGCCGATGCTTTACAAAAACCGGCACGGCCTAGCGATAGGCCGTTTTCATTTTCACATTATTTTGCTAGACTTACTCTGCAATATAAACATGCTGATAACACTGATAATCTTTTTCGTAATACTTTTGGCGCTGGTACTCTCGCATGAAGCGGGGCACTTTTTTTCGGCGCTGTTTTTCGGGATAAAAGTTGAGGAATTCGGCTTCGGCATTCCGCCGCGCATGTTCGGCGTAAGAAGCAAAAAAGGGATACTTTATTCCTTCAATTGGCTGCCCTTGGGCGGGTTCGTAAAAATAACCGGCGAGGACGGGGGCGAATCTCAGGACTCTTCGCACTTTTCAAATAAATCTTCATGGGTGCAGACGGCGGTGCTTGCTTCAGGAGTGTTTATGAACCTTGTTCTGGCTTATGTTATTTTTTCCGCCGTTGCAATGATGGGGACATTTGAGTCTGTTGAAGACAAAGACATCGCGCTCTATCCCGATGCCAAAGTCATGATAGTGGAAACCGCGCCCAATTCTCCCGCGGGCACCGCAAAGATTGAAGCAGGCGATGTTATAAATAACATGGTGAGCGGAGCGGATTCGGTTACTCCCAAAACAATAGATGAAACGCAAAAATTCATTGAAGCGCACAAAGGAAAAGAAATACTTGTAGTTATCCTTCGTGGAAAAACCGAATTTCAGACAACAATAGTTCCGCGTGCGGACCCGCCGGCGGGCGAGGGGCCTTTGGGAATCGCTTTGTCGTTGGTGCGTATCAGAAAAATTCCTTTCTATCTTGCGCCTATTGAGGGCGCGCAAATAATGTGGAACGCGACTACTGCAACACTGCAGGGGTTTTGGATGCTCATCGGCAGTTTGACCACCGGCGGAGGAGAGGCGGTGCAGGTTTCGGGGCCTGTGGGGATCTATAATCTGACGGGTCAGGCTACGAGTATGGGGCTCTCTGTCTTGCTTACTTTTATAGCTCTTCTATCAATAAATCTGGCTATAATAAATATTTTGCCGATACCCGGGCTGGACGGAGGCAGGCTTTTATTTGTGATTATTGAAGCAATCCGCGGTAAGAAAATTTCGGTGAATATAAGCTCCGCCGCGCACGGTCTCGGCCTTGCACTGCTCATCGCCCTCATACTTTTCATCACCTTCAACGACATAAAAGCCCTGTTTTAAGTTAAAATACGTATTGCAAATTTTCTTGATTTATTGTATAATCAAGGCAGAAAGTTTACGGAAGGAGCTACATATGAAAATTGCCCGTTTTTTCGCGTATCTGACAGTTCTTATTGTTTTGTTTCTGTTCTTGCCCGGCGCAAGCCCGCAAAAAGCTTATACCTCATCTAACATCAGGACCATTTCAGTTTGTTTGTTAAATGATAAGGAGTCTCCCGTCAATGAAAGCATTTTCAGGAAAATACTGGTTTCCGTCTCGCGCGAATATGAGAAGAATGCAGGTATTCGTTTTAAAGCCGGCACGGTTGCTGTTTTCAGCGGCAATACCGGCATATTGCCGGTCAATTACGAGAGGTATTTGAAATATGTTTGCCGATTGACTGACGAAGTAAGAATTATTTTTACTAGTGAGTCCATGGAGTTTCCGCGTCCGGACGGTAAAACAGAAGAACTTGTCGCGCATACAGACGAAGATACGGCCGTGATAATTATGTACAATGTCGGAAACTACGCGCGCGCTTTGGACTGGGGAGGCAATCCTTTTTTGGAAACCGTTCTTAAACACGAAATCGCGCACCTTTTCGGCGTTGACCACACCGAAGACAAAAACTCTTTCATGTATCCGCAAGCCAATTTGTCCCTTGGAAGATGGACAAGCGAAGCGGAGAGGGTTATCAAAATAAACAAAATACGGGAATGGATTAAATGAGAGAAGCTCGGCTTCTCTCATTTTTTATTTTTTTAAGTACATAAAAGCCCTGTTTTAGCGAATATTTGCCTTATTTGAGGCGGGGCGCTAAGATTTGGCTATGCGTCAATCGCGATTATTCACTAAAATTGAAAAAAATCCTCCGAAGGACGAGGAAAGCCTGAATGCGCTTCTTTTGGAGCGGGGAGGGTTTATCCATCGGCTTATGTCCGGAGTTTACTCTTATTTGCCGCTTGGGCTTTTGGTATTGAAAAAAATAGAACAAATTATCCGCGAAGAGATGAACGCGGTCGGCGGGCAGGAAGTTTTAATGCCTGCTTTGCATCCGCTGGAGAATTACATCAAGACCGGCAGGGAAAATATTTCAGATCTTTTCCATACCGCTCTGGGAAACGGTTCTAAGTTTGTTTTAGGCCAGAGTCACGAGGAGGTAGTGGTACCGCTGGTCCAGCACTACGCACATTCATATAAAGACCTGCCGCTCGCGGTTTATCAGATACAGACGAAATTCAGGAACGAACTCCGCGCTAAATCAGGCCTTTTCCGCGGCAGAGAGTTCCCAATGAAAGACATGTATTCTTTTCATCTGACCGAAGACGATTTTGAAAAATATTACGACGTTGTCAAAAAAGCCTATATAAAAATTTTTGAGCGGGCCGGAATCGGCGGGAAAACTTATTTTACTTATGCCGCCGGCGGGACATTTTCAAAATTTTCCCACGAATTTCAAATGCTGACTCCCGCAGGCGAAGACACAATTTATACTTGCGAGAAATGCAGGATTGCGGTAAACGATGAAATTAAGGATGTACATAAGAATTGTCCGGAATGCGGCGGGGCGTTATCAGGGCCTAAAAAAGCGATAGAAGTCGGCAATATTTTCCCGCTCAAGACAAAATTTTCCGGTGCATTCGGTTTGACCGTTAAAAATGAGGAAGGCAAGGAAGTGCCGGTTTTCATGGGTTGTTATGGGATAGGGCTCTCACGGCTTATGGGAGCGGTTGCGGAAGTTTGCAATGACCAAAACGGCCTTATTTGGCCCGAAAGCGTAGCTCCTTTTTCGGTACACTTGGTTTATTTGAGGAGCGATGATAAGAATGTAAGGGCCGAAGCCGATAAGCTATATGAAAAACTTACTGTGGAAGGCACGCCGGTCTTGTATGATGACCGCGAAGATAAGTCGGCAGGCGAGAAATTCGCGGAAAGCGATATCATCGGAATACCGGTGCGCGCGGTTGTAAGTGAAAAGACCCTAAAGAGCGCGTCCGTAGAGCTCAAAGGGCGCGGAGAAAAAGACTTTAAACTCGTAAAAATTTCAGAAATTAAAAAATATGTTAAATAAACTTTTCGGGGCGTTCTCAAAAGATCTTGGCATTGACCTTGGAACCGCGAACACACTCGTTTATATCAGAGGGGAAGGCATCGTCATCAACGAACCTTCGGTAGTTGCTCTGAATAAAAAAACAGAGCAGGTGGTGGCAATAGGCACGGAAGCCAGAAAAATGGTAGGGCGCACTCCCGGGCACATTGTCGCCATAAGGCCTCTGGTTGACGGGGTAATTTCTGATTTTGAAGTTACTTCCGAGATGCTGAATTATTTTATAAAAAAAGTGCACAGTTCCGCTACCCAGCTTTTCGCGCGTCCGAGAATAGTGATAGGAATCCCTTCGGGAATTACTGAAGTTGAAAGAAGGGCCGTGCGTGACGCGGCAAAAAACGCAGGAGCGCGCGCGGTGTATCTGGTTGAAGAACCGATGGCGGCGGCAATCGGCGCAAGACTTCCGGTGCAGGAGGCGGTAGGTTCAATGGTCATAGATTTGGGCGGCGGGACATGCGATATAGCGGTAATCTCGCTGGGAGGAATAGTTGCTTCGCGAAGTTTGAGGATAGCGGGAGATAAATTCAATGAAGATATTGCGGCTTACGCGCGCGATGAATTTAAGCTGATAATCGGGGAGCGCACGGCAGAAGACGTGAAAATTTCCATAGGTTCCGTCTGGAAAACCGGCGAAGCTCTGGAAGGAACTCTTCGTGGCCGAGACCTTGTAACCGGTCTTCCCAGAGAAGTCATCGTAACCGATGCCGACGTGCGGGTGGCTCTCGCAAAATCGGTCAGGACGATAACAGAAGCGGTAAAAGCAACGATAGAAGACACTCCGCCGGAACTTGTTTCGGATATAATGCACCGCGGTATACTTTTGGTGGGAGGAGGCTCAATGATAAGGGGGCTGGATAAATTAATAGAGAGGGAAACAAAAATGCCGGTGTATGTGGCCGAAGATCCGCTGACCGCGGTAGTCCGCGGATGCGGTATAATTTTGGAGGATATAGACGGCCTCCGCGACGTGTTAATAGAAGACGATTATGATCTTCCTCCGACATAAACAAAAAAAGCAAAATAAGCTTATTTGGGTATTATCAATATTTGCGCTCTTCGCGCTAATTTTTATTTTATTGAAAGCTAAAATAACCGAAGGTCCGCTCTCGTCGCTGTTTGTGAAATTGAATTTGCCGAGGCAGGCGGAGGGTAAGACGGAAAACACGGAAGTATTGCTTTTGAACGCAAGGATAGAGTCTTTGGAAAACGAGAACAAAACATTGAAGGCTGCCTTTGGAGAAAGCGCGCAAAAAGAGATACCGGCGGAAATAAAATTGGGCGGAGGATATTTATTTTCCGATATTTTATTGTTGAATAAAGGAAAGAGCGCGGGCTTGAACGCGGGAGATATAGTTTTCGCCAAAGGCAGGATATATGCAGGAAAAATTTCAGAGACCGGAGAGCGCTGGAGCAAAGTACGTCCGGTCGGGAGTCTTGGCGAGAAAATATTTCTGCGGACAGGGAAAGATAAAGAAATAATGTTTGAAGCTATAGGCGCTGGGAGGGGCGAACTTTTGGCTCAGCTTCCCAAGGATATTGTTCTTGTTTTGGGCGAAATTGTCTGGTTTGGTGAGGAGCCCGGTTACATCGTCGGGCTGGTGAGCTCTATCCTCACAAGTGAAGGCAGGAAAATACAGGATATAAGAATATTAAGCCCTTTGCCTTTGGGTTCTTTAGCCGAGGTTATCGCGGTTAAAAATCAATGATATTTTTACCGCCGATAATCATAGGATTCGTATTTGAAGTTTTGGCCCCGCCGCGTCTTGGATTTTATTTTTTTCCGGCGCTTATCATGGCCGGCGTATTTTATGCGTTGCCTTTTGTATTTTCGTGGCTTAATATTTTAATATCTTTTTCGGCGGTTTTTTTATTTTCTTTTGTCTGGTCGGTGCTGATAATAGGTATGCATATGCCGTCATATTTTTATTTAGGCCACATTTTTATATATTTAACGTCCGTAGCTCTTAGCATATATGTTGTTTATGCGATACAAAAAAAATAAAAGGGCGGAAGAGATAGAGGTTGAAGAGATTTTTCTTGATTCAAAAAACATGCCCGGATATCACAAGGAAAATCTGGAAGGCCGGGTGGAAAATCCGGTCAAAAGCAGGATATTTACGCATCTTGCTTCGGTTTTTTTGGCTATTTTTTTTGTGTTCTTAGGAAGGGCCGTTTATTTGCAGGCGGTGACCGGAGAGGCTTTGCGCGAAAGAGCGGAGAAAAATTATCTCAAAATTTCAGCGATAGTTCCGGAGCGCGGGCTGATCTATGACAGGAACGGCAAGCCTTTGCTGGAAAATTCAACTTCCACAAGAAAATATTTTGCGGAAGGATTTTTGCATCTTGTCGGCTACGCGAAAAATGAAGGAGGTGCGAGCGGTCTGGAGGCCAATTATGAAGACATTTTAAAGGGTACCGCCGGCAAATCAATAGAGGAGGTGGACGCGAAGGGGAATATTGTAAGTTCGGGGATAGGCGAAAATCCGCGGGCCGGCACAAATTTGCTTACTTCCATAGACAAGGATTTGCAGATAAAACTCACCGAGATAATAAAGTCGGTTGCCGATGAACGTGGATTTACCGGAGGCGCCGGCGTTGTTATTGATGTCAGGACCGGAGAAATACTCGCCATGACAAGCGTTCCTGAATTTGACCCGAACTTGCTCGGGGCGGGCAACAAGGTTTCATTTGAGGCCATTGCAGGCCTTATCAACAACCCCAATAAGCCTTTTATAAATCGGGCTGTTTCCGGCCTCTATCCGCCCGGTTCCATAGTAAAGCCGGCCGTTGCTTTGGGCGCTTTGAAAGAAGGTATTATTGATCCTTCAAAACAGATCCTTTCCACAGGCTCCATATCAATTCCCAATCCGTATTTTCCCGACAAACCGAGCGTTTTTCCTGACTGGAAAGCGCTAGGCTGGGTGGATATGAGAAGCGCCATCGCGTATTCAAGCGATGTTTATTTCTATGAGGTTGGAGGCGGATTTCAGGACCAAAAAGGGCTGGGAGCTTTTAATTTAAAAAAATATTTTTCACTTTTCGGGTTCGGAGAGCCGACGGGAATTGACCTTCAGGGAGAAAAAACCGGTTTTGTGCCGGCTCCGGACAATCACAAGAATCCGCGAGCATGGACCATCGGGGATACTTATCATATGGCAATCGGCCAGGGAGAAATGCTTGTGACTCCGATGCAGATGGCGGTATATGTGGCCTCTATTGCGTCGGACGGTGTTATGCAGTACCCTCACATAGTGCAGGCAATCGTTGATAATGATAAGAAAGTGATAGAAAAATTATCCTACGCGCCTAAAAAAACAAACATGCTTCCAAAAGAGCTTTTTGTAATAGTGAAAGAAGGTATGAGGGGAAGCGCCACATACGGCACGGCTTCAGGACTTTCCGGGCTTCCGATTCAGGTCGGGGCAAAGACGGGAACAGCGGAAATCGGGGACACCGGAAGGGTGCATTCATGGTCAATAGGTTTTCTGCCTTATGAGAAACCGCGTCTTGCGTACGTTATACTTTTGGAATCGGGTTCTGCGCAAAATCTCGTGGGGGCGACATACGCCGCTTCGCAGATGATAGGGTGGATGGCCGGGAATAATTTCCTTTTAAAACTGGACAATGATATAATACTTAGCATGCGATAAAATAATAAAAATATGCAGGATCAGGATTCAGAATATTTTTCAAAAGAGGGCTTGGATAAATTAAAGACCGAGCTCGAAAGTTTAAAGAAAAAAAAGCGCAAGGAGATCGCCGATCGTTTGGAATTTGCTAAAAGTTTGGGAGATTTATCGGAGAATGCCGAATATTCGGAGGCAAAAGAAGCACAAATGCTAAACGAGTCAAAAATAGCCGAATTCGAAGATATTTTAAGGCGTGCCGTAGTCGTAAAACAAACCGCTCAAAAAGAGACGGTAGATATCGGCTCGCAAATAGTTATTGAAGATGAAAAAGGGCCGCGTCTTACGCTGACCATTGTCGGTTCGCAGGAAGCGAATCCCAAGGACCAGAAAATCTCAAACGAATCTCCGCTGGGCCACGCGCTTTTGGGACACAAAAAAGGCGAGACCGTTAAATCGTTCACACCCGCAGGGGAGAAAACCTATAGAATTTTGGATATAATCTAAACGTAAATTCTTAATAGTTTATATTTAGAAAAAGGAAAGGCACCGTCAACTGAATGAACGGTGCCTGTTGTGGACAGCACTCAAAGGTGGCTGTCCGAAAACCTTTAGAACGAACGCTCGTACTCCTCCCGCGTCCACACCGGCCCTCGGGTTCCCCACGTGTAGGGAAGCCCGATGCCGGCGTAGCCGTACTCGCCACGCCTCGCCTTTTTCCAAAGGACGAGCTGTGCGCGGTTGACCTTCTGGTCACACACCACACACAGGCGAAGCTGTTTGATCCGATTGTTCTTCACGAACCGGATCAGCGCAACCTCGACGTCGGCTTGCCGACCTGATGTTTCCACCAGATCGTCGGGACCGAGCGGCGGCACGTTCTGCGGCACTTCAGCGTGTCCGTACGCGAAGTACTCGCCGCCGGAAGGGTCGAGGCGGAGCGTGATATCGCCGAAGTTAATCTTCGGACGGTATGTCACGTCCTGCTTGTCGGCCCAAACACCGAAGAGATAATGGAGAATAGCTTCTCTCCATCTTTCTTCCGGAAAACACGCCAAGCCGCTCACATGGATATCGTTCATGGTAATCCTCCTCAAAAGGATTCTTCGTAATACCACGCCGCCGGTTTATCCAGCAAGTGAATTACGAGGTTACCACAAATTTCTTTGCAGCAACAAAGAAAAAACTTAAATTAATTTCCTCTTTGTTACCGCAAACCTCATTTAAAGATTCTGTTGAAATTATATCACTTTATATATTAAAAGTCAATAGCAAAATCAGTCCTATTTTAAAGGCTTTAATGGCTGTTTGTTAATTCGCTTAAGTTTTGATATCTTTAGCAATATGGCTCTTTCAGGAGACGAAATACGCGCTAACCGCATAAAAAAGCTCGGTCTGTTAAAGGATAAAAACATCAACCCCTATCCCGCAAAGGCGGATTTTTCCGTTTCGGAAATTGCGGTTGTCAGAGAAAAATTCAATAAATTAGTTGGTAAAAAAACCGGCATTGCCGGGCGCGTAATGGCAAAGCGCGGACATGGAGCGATAATGTTTTTGGATATTTATGACGGCAGCGGCGGAGCGGATGGTAAGGATGATAAATCATCCTCTAAACTTCAAGTTTTAGCCGCGGAAGATAAATTAGGAAAAGAACAATTTCAATTACTGTCCGATACCATAGATGTCGGCGACTTCGCGGCTTTTTCAGGAAAGCCTTTTTATACAAAAAAGAAAGAGCCGACGATTGAAGCGGAGCGCTGGCAGATGCTTTCAAAATCATTGCGCTCATTGCCTGAAAAATGGCACGGACTCGTTGATGTTGAAGAAAGGTTCAGAAAAAGATATCTGGATTTGCTGATGAATGAAGATGCCCGGAAAGGATTTGAATTGAGGACAAATATTGTTAAAGAATTACGCTCATATTTAGACCGCAGCGGATTTATGGAAGTGGAAACGCCGGTTTTGCAGCCTTTGTACGGAGGCGCGCTGGCGGAGCCTTTTAAAACACACCATCGTATGCTGGACATGGAAATGTATTTGCGCGTCGCTCCGGAATTATATTTGAAACGATTGCTTGTCGCCGGTTTTCCGAAAGTATACGAACTTGGGAAAAATTTCCGAAATGAAGGCATTGATATGACCCACAATCCCGAATTTACGACGGTTGAGCTTTACGCAGCGTATTGGGATGCTGAACTTCTAAAGCAGTTTATAACCGCTTCGCTCTATAGAATTATTAAAAACATATTTAAGAAAACACCATTTCAATTTAAAGGCGAGAAGATAAACTTCCCGAAGAAAATCCCTTCGGTAGAATTTTGGAATGTTTTAGAAAGGCACGCCGGAATAGTCGGCGCCGAAAATATGTCCAGAGAAGATATAGCGCTCCGTGCAAAACAGTTCGGCATTAATGTTGAAAGCCATGAGTCAAAAGAAAAAATAGCCAACGAAATATTCTCAAAAATTTGCAGGCCTAAAATGATACAGCCGGTTTTTTTGGTAAACCATCCGCTTGCCATCTCTCCGCTTGCAAAGGTACTTCATGGAAAACCGGGGCAGGTTGACCGCTTTCAGCTGATAATCGGCGGGGTTGAAATGGTCAACGGCTTTTCGGAGCTAAATGATCCGCTGGAGCAGAGAAGCCGTATGGAATCGCAGGAGAAGATACGCGCGGCAGGCGAGAAAGAAAGCGAGCCCATGGATGAAGATTTTATTGAGGCTCTGGAATACGGCATGC
>MFHL01000037.1:0-10309 GCA_001778595.1 Candidatus Giovannonibacteria bacterium RIFCSPHIGHO2_02_FULL_44_11 | reverse complement strand
ATGCCGCGCAAAATTCAACGCAAAAAAATAAAGCCGAAACGCAGGAAAACCGCCAAAAAGACAACAAAAACAGCAAAAAAGAGGCCTGTTAAACCTACGCGCGCAAAAACCAAAGCTAAATTTTCTCTCACCAAACACGGCAAGAATCCTATAATTTCTCCAAAAAGCGGCCATGAGTGGGAATCATGGCAAACTTTCAATCCCGGAGTTATACATTTAGATAATAAAGTTCACGCTCTTTACCGCTCAATCGGCAAAGACGGCCTGTCGCGTCTTGGATACGCGGTTTCCGGCAACGGTCTCAAAGTTGATGAGCGTTTGCCGCATCCGGTTTATGAACACAAAGTTCAACCCAAGCGTCCCGGGGTTTCCCGGTATGCTTCCGGCGGCAGTTGGGGAGGAGCAGAGGACCCGCGCATTGTCCGGGTTGGTGAGGAAAATAAATTATACATGACCTACACCGTCTGCGACGGAGATATCCGGGTAGGATTAACTTCTATTTCTGTTGCGGATTTTTTGGCAAAAAAATGGAACTGGGAAGAGCCGGTTTTGATTTCTCCTCCGGGCGAGGTTCACAAGAATTGGGTTATTTTTCCGGAAAAAATCAACGGTAAATATGCGATTTTGCACAGCATAAATCCTGAAGTTTCCGTGGCATATTTTGATAATCTGGATTTTGACGGCAATACTTTTATTCAAAGCGTTCACGGAGGCGGTCCGAGGAAAGGCTGTTGGGATAACTGGGTAAGAGGTGTCGGACCGGTGCCTATCCGTACGAAATACGGCTGGCTGGTTTTGTATCATGCCATGGACAACGACTGGTCAAAATACAAGGTCGGAGCGATGTTGCTGGATTTAAACGACCCCACAAAGATACTTGCGCGTTCCGGAAAACCTGTTCTGGAGCCGAGCGAACACTACGAGAACCATGGTTTCAAGGGAGGAGTTGTTTATGCTTCGGGCGCAGTGGTCAAAAACGGAAAGATTCTGGTTTATTACGGAGGAGCTGACAGCTGTGTCTGCGTGGCGCATGCGGACTTTAATAAATTCGTGTACGCTTTGCGCACGCATAAAGAGCCCCAGCTTAAAAGAGGAAAAGCTTAAGCTTAAATATGCTTGCAGAAAGATCCCCGTATAATCCGGTATTAAAACCTAATATCAACCAGTCATGGGAATCAGAGGCTGTTTTTAACGGCTGTCCGGTCAGGAAAGGCGGGCTAATTTATCTTCTTTACAGGGCGGTTTCCGTGCCGCATTTTCACGCGGCGGTTAATGCGAAGCTCGCGATTTCCGACATCGGAATCGCGCAGTCGCGCGACGGAATTAATTTTACCAACCGGCGGAGATTTATTATCCCGGATAAAAATTGGGACAAGTACGGATGCGAAGACCCAAGGGTTACGAAGCTGAAAAATAAATATTATATATTTTATACCGCGATTTCCGAATACCCGTTCAGGGCGGAAGGCATTAAGGTCGGCGTCGCAATATCCAAAGACCTCAAAACCATTGAAGAGAAGCATCTGGTTACTCCGTTCAACGCAAAAGCCATGGCTCTTTTTCCTGAAAAGATTGGAGGAAAGATATGGGCCGTACTTACGGTTAATACCGATAGAGCTCCGGCGCACATATGCGCGGTAAGCTTTGATAAAGAAGAAGACATCTGGAACGAGGCAAAGTGGAGCAGGTGGTATCAAAATTTTTCGGCCCAAGGCCGATCCGCCTCGGGCGGAGAAAAATATTCCCTGAAGCTTCAGAGGCGTCCTCAAGACCATATTGAGGTCGGCGCACCCCCGTTTAAAACAAAGGACGGCTGGGTGCTCATTTATTCGTATATAAGGAATTACGGCACGCCGAATCAAGTTTTCGGCGTTGAAGCGGTTATGCTGGATTTGAAAAATCCTTCAAAAGTTATTTGTAAAATTACCACGCCTATCCTTACGCCAGATGAATATTACGAAAAGATCGGTTATGTCCAGAACGTAGTTTTTCCTACAGGGGTCATTTTGAACAAAGATAAAATAGACCTTTATTACGGCGCGGCGGATATGACTTGCTGTATGGCGTCTATTTCATTAAAAAAATTATTCGGAAGATTTCTTTGCGGTGAAGGACCGTTGAAATCGCTTTGGCAGAACGAAAAACAAATACTCGCGCGTGTTCCGGAACACGCCTGGGAATCAAAAGCGGTTTTTAATCCGGCGTCAATATATCTCGGTGGCAAGATGCATATTTTATACAGGGCGATGTCGGAAGATAATACTTCCATAATTGGTTATGCGACAAGCGTCAACGGCATTGATATAAATTACCGGGCGCCGGAGCCTGTGTATGTTCCCAGAGAATCATTTGAACAGAAAATTGTAGCTGGGGGCAATTCCGGCTGTGAAGACCCGCGTATAATGAAGCTCGGGAACCGCATTTATATGTGTTACACGGCTTATGACGGCTCAAACCCGCCGAGGGTGGCTTTGACCTCCATCAGTGAAAAAGATTTTCTTGCCCAAAAATGGGAATGGGTAAAACCTGTTTTAATATCTCCGCCCGATCTGGACGATAAAAACGCATGTATTTTTTCGGAAAAAATAAAAGGCAAGTACTATATAATCCACCGCAGAGACGGAGTTATGGACCTTTCAATAAATAAAGATCTGAATTTTGACGGAAAAACCTGGCTTGAAGAATATCGCTGGGTTGCCCCGAGAAAAGGCATGTGGGATTCCAAAAAAGTCGGAGTGTCTGCGCCACCGATCAAAACAAAAAAAGGATGGCTTGTATTGTATCATGGCATTTCTGAGGACGGCGTCTATAGGGTAGGCGCAATACTTGCCCGTCTTGATAACCCGGCGGAGATAATCGCGAGGACTGATGAATCTATTTTTGAACCGCGTTTGCCGTTTGAAAAAGAAGGGCAGGTCCCCAATGTTGTTTTTCCGTGCGGCGCGTCGGTCATCAAAGACACGCTTTATATGTATTATGGTGGAGCCGATCAGGTTGTCGGCGTGGCAAGCATAAAAATGGAAAAGCTGCTCGGAATAGTCGGGATGTACAAATACTAAGTGCGCGCACTTCGAAGCTGCGCAGTAGCGAAGAAGCGGGGATAATTTGTTATAGATGATGAAGTCTAGACAATAAATACGGCTAAGTTATACTTAAAATATGGCTATCAATAAACAAGACTTGGAATCAATTCGCGGCGTGATCAAAGAAGAAATCTCGCCTTTGGTTAAAGACGTAGCCGAGCTCAAGCCATTAATAAAAGATGTAGCCGGCTTGAAGCTAGATATGGTTGTGATAAAAAAAGACGTAGCAGGTCTCAAGTTAGATATAGGCTTAGTCAAACAAGATATTCGAGAAATAAAAGCGGATTTATCCGGGCTTCGCGAACAAATCCAGCAATTAACAGTCACACTGGATAAATTTGTAAAAGCAATGACTGATTATAAAGAAGAATTTACGATCTTGAAAGCCGAAGTCGACCTCATCAAAAAAACACTCCAAGAAAAACTCGGCGTCAAAATCGCCGTTCAGGGGTAGTATTTTTATGATAAAAATGTTCATGGTTTTATTGGTACTTCTTATTTTGAGCCTTGTTCCTGTTTGGACTACGGCTAATATCTTCGGCGAACAAAGAATTAATTCCATCGAGTACTTCGGCGGCTGCTGGCAAGGAGATGTCCGTATTTGCAACTACAATCCGTTTGATTAATTTTTTATTTTCCCCGATACGCGCGCCTGTCCGCCGAAGCTCTGCCTGCCGGCAGGCAGGTTTAGCATAGGAGGGAATTGGCGAATACAGGGAAACAAAAAAAACCAGCTATGATCCGCCGGCTTTAAACGTTCCTTAAAATATAAAATGCGCGATTGCCAAGGCTATCCATGAAAAAATCATGCCGCCGGTTATTGCAACCAACAACGCAAATTTACTTTCGCCGGGAGCTTCGCCGATGAGAAACCTAAATGATAAAAAACAAACCAATATTGCTGATACAATTGCAACAACAACATTTAAGATTAATCCCAATACGAGCCCGACTGCGAAATGTGCAAGTACCATCCACAAAGCGAAATATCGCCGAAACATATTTCCACTCCTTTTCTAGAAACAGGCTAGCATCCTAGATATAAAAGGTAAAGAGAGCATAGCGATTATTAACAAATCTTATCGATGGCTGTGAATATCTAGCTTAAAGTCTTAAAATATGGCTTAAAATAAGGCCTTTGCATCAAGCGGGGGCCTTTTAGTTTCACTTGTATATGTTTCATAGGTGGGATATACTAAAAGTGAGGTGGGATAAAGTGGATAAAACTGTGGACAATGTGGATAACCTTAATAAACAGGCTTAAAGCTTAAATAAAAATGCTAATAGGGGAGTATCTGCATACGATAGACAATAAGAACCGCCTCTCAGTACCTTCAAAATTTCGCAAGGAGCTGGGGAAGACGGTTATTTTGACGCGCGGTCTGGATAAATGTCTTTTTCTCTATCCGGTTGCAGAATGGAAAGCGCTTGCCGACAAACTGGCCAAACTGCCGTTAGGCAAAGCCGATACCAGAAGTTTTGTCCGCACGATGATAGCGGGGGCGACCGATATTGAGATAGACGCGCTGGGAAGGATTTTGCTTCCTGACTATCTGAGGGTTTACGGCAATCTTAAAGAAGCCGCGATGGTTGTGGGGCTCTACAACCGTGTTGAAATCTGGTCTCCGGAATTGTGGCAGGCATACAGCAGGAGCGCCTCGGACAATGTTGTAAAGGTTGCGGAAAAATTAGGTGAAGCCGGTCTATATTAATGAGCATTCACATACCGGTTTTAGCGCGGGAGGTAAAAGCACTTTTAAATCTGAAGGAAGGAGGCAAGGCAATTGATGCAACTCTCGGTGCGGGAGGCCACACAAAAGACATGCTCTCCGCGGTCGGCAATTTGGGCATGGTGCTCGCCATAGAACAGGATGCGGAGATGATAAAAATATTCGGGGAAGCACCGCAAAATCTAGCAATCGAGAATGCGAATTTCAGAAAGATAGATGAGCTTGCGGCAAAAAATGGATTTACCGGAGCGGACGCCGTTTTATTTGACCTCGGAATATCGCGCTGGCATTACATAGATAGCGGACGGGGATTTACATTCGGTAATTCCGAAGAGCCGTTGCTAATGAATCTTGACACTGCATCAGAAGTAAGCGCGGCATCGATTCTAAACAGTATGGACGAAAGAGGGCTCGCGGAAATGTTCGCAGAATTAGGCGAAATACGCTCTGACGTTTCAAGAAGGCTGGCAAAAGAAATAACGGACGCGAGAAAAAAAAAGAAATTCGTCAAAGTCGGGGATTTACTTGAAGTCGCGGAGAAAATAATGCTTAAAAGGCACGGAAAATTGCATGAGGCGACGAAAATTTTCCAGGCGCTAAGAATTAAAGTGAACGACGAACTTGAAAATTTAAATGCGGCGCAGAAAAAAGCTTTTGAAATACTGGCTCCGGGCGGACGTCTTGCGATAATATCTTTTCATTCGTTGGAAGACAGAATAGTAAAAAATTATTTCCGGGAACTGGCAAAAAGCGGCAAAGCGGTAATTTTGACAAAAAAACCGGTCATCGCAGAGAGAGAAGAAATTTTACAAAATCCGGCTTCGCGGAGCGCGAAATTAAGAGCAATAGAAAAAATTTAATAAAAATGAGTTTTCTTGAATTATCATTATCATACGTATACGAAAAGCCAAATTGGACGTTGCCACACGCCCAGAGAAAAGCTATATTGAAAACCAATCTGGCGGTTTTGGCGGGTCTGGCGGTTTTTTATATTTATCTTTCGGGGGCGATAGTTTCCGGAAATGTGGAAAAAATAAGCAAAACGAAGGATTTTGAAAGCGCTTCAAGGGAACTTGATAATATACAGGCCAGATTGCTCGCGGCGGATGCGCGCTTCAGCATAGGGCTTTTCGAGGAACAGGGGTTCTATGAAACAAAGAACATGAACGTAATTAAAAGAATTAATAATGTGGCTACAAAAAAAGAATTCAATATCTACCAATAGGCTGAACATCCTTGTTTCGGCGGTTTTGTTCATCGGAGTCCTTATCGGCGTCCGGCTTTTTTTTCTACAGATAGTCATGAACGATTATTATGAAAATAAAGCCAAAGGCCAGCAAAGCATGAGTCTGACACTTGAAGCGAGGCGCGGGAATATTTATCTGAAAAATAAGAACGGCGAGGAAGTTGCGGCCGCTTCCACCGAGCAGGGATATACTTTGTATCTCAATAATAAATTTATCGCCGGTTCAGAGGGGCTTTTTGAAAAATTGAATGCGGTTACGCCCATTGATAAAGAAGTTTTTTCAAAAGCTGTTTCAAGAGCGAACGATCCTTATGAAATATTGAAGCGGCATGTTTCTGCGGAAGAAGGCGGCAAAATTGATGCGCTTGCAATTCCCGGAGTGGGGTTGGAAGACGCAAGCTGGAGAGTTTATCCCGCGGGGAATCTATTGAGCCACGTGCTTGGGTTTGTAGGATCTTCCGACGGCTCCGGCCAATACGGCATAGAAAAATATTATAATGACACATTAGACGGCGAAAATAAAAGCGTTGTCGCGGACAAAGACGCCAAAGGTTTTTTGATTGCCATAACAAATCAATTTGGGAGCACCCCGAGCCACGGAGAAGATATCAGACTTACAATCGACCCGGATTTACAAAAATTCATTGAAGCGGAAATCGAAGCGGTAAAGATAAAATGGAGCGCTGATTCTGCAGGCATAGTTATCGTTGAACCGAAAACAGGAAAGATATTGGCAATGGCGGCCGTTCCGTCGTTTGATCCGAATAATTACCAAAACGAAAAAGATCTGAAGGTTTTTTTGAATCCCTTTACTCAAAAAATATTTGAAATGGGTTCGGTTTTCAAGCCTCTCACAATGGCCGCCGCGCTAAACGAAGGGGCTCTTACCGAAAATACTACTTACATTGATACCGGAGAAGTGAAGATAGGCGCGGCGACCATCAAAAATTTTGACGGCAAATCTCACGGCAGACAGAATATGACGCAGGTATTGGAAGAGTCGCTCAATACGGGAGCGGTTTTTGCCATGCGCAAGCTGGGAGAACAAAAATTTAAAACATATTTGCATAACTATGGGCTTGGTGAGAAGCTTGGCATAGATTTGCCGGGAGAATTGAAAGGAGACCTTTCAAATCTTGATACCGGAAGGGAATTGGAATTTGCTACGGCTTCGTTCGGCCAGGGGGTGGCGGTAACGCCAATAGAGCTTGCCATGGCCTTGTCTTCGCTGGGAAATGGAGGCAATCTTATCAGGCCTTATTTGCGAAATGACCCGGGCCGCGAACCGGTTGTTATAAGAAGGGTATTGAGCCCGGAAACTTCAACGGTGATAAGCAAAATGCTTGTGGATGTGGTGGATATGAAGCTGGCCGGAGGAGAAGCCAAAATAGACGGCTATAGCATCGCGGCGAAGACCGGAACCGCACAGATGCCGAACATCGGAGCCAAAGGTTACAGCGGGGAATATTTGCACACATTTTTCGGATATTTTCCGGCCTACGACCCGCAATATTTGATACTTCTTTTTTTGGAGCGTCCGCAGGGCGTAAAATACGCTTCACAGTCGCTTACGGCTCCTTTCAGCAAAATTACGCAATTTATTATAAATTATTATACTCTTCCGCCAGACAGATAAAATAGAAAATGAATTTTTTTAAAAAAATCATAACAAAAATACTGGTCTTTGAAGCAAGGCGCGCGCTTAAAAAATTTAAGCCGGTTATTATCGGGGTAACCGGTTCGGTAGGAAAATCTTCCGCGAAAGAAGCAATCGCCGCGGTTTTGGAAAACCATTTATCTGTCCGCAAAAGCCAAAAAAGTTACAACAGCGAAATTGGCCTGGCTCTTGCCATATTGGGCCTGAACACCGCATGGAACAGCTCTCTGGGATGGTTCAGGAATATTATAGATGGTTTTAATGTAAGCTTGGGCAAAAAATTTCCTAAAGTCCTTGTTTTAGAAATGGGAGTGGATAGACCGCAAGATTTTGATAAATTACTCAGAATAGTATCTCCGTCTATCGGCATAATGACGGCTATTGGCGAGATTCCTGTGCATGTTGAATTTTTTTCAGGTCCGGAGGCGGTGGTTAGAGAAAAATCAAAGCTTATAAAAAATTTACCGGCTGATGGCACGGCGATACTGAATTTTGACGATGAAGTAGTCCGGAGCTTAAAAGACAGTACGAAAGCGCAGGTTCTTTCTTTCGGCTTCGGAAAAGGAGCGGATATCCGGGCGTCAAATTACAAAATAAGCACTGAAGGAATAGTTTTTAAAATGGACCATGCCGGCGCTTCCGTGCCCGTTAGGCTTAAAAATATTTACGGAAAACAGCATGTTTACGCTGTGCTCGCGGCAGCGGCGGCCGGAATCGTTTTTGATATGAATTTAATAGATGTTTCCGAAGCTTTGCAAAAATACGAGTCGCCTCCGGGAAGATTAAAATTAATTGAAGGAATCAAAAAAACATTCATACTTGATGATTCGTATAACGCCTCGCCTCTTGCGACTCACGCGGCGCTGGATGCTTTGGCGGATTTGTCTTTGGAAATTTCGGAAAAGAAGAAGCGGAAAATAGTTGCTTTCGGCGACATGCTGGAAATCGGCAAATTTACGCTTGAAGCGCACAAAGCTGTCGGCGAGAAAGTCGCAAAAGTTGCGGATTATTTTGTGACCGTCGGGCCTCGTTCAAAATTTGCCGCCGAAGGAGCGCTTTTTTCGGGCATGCCCGAAAAAAATATAAAAAGTTTTTCAACTTCAAAAGAGGCGGCAGAATTTTTGAGAGAATTTGTGCGTGAAGGAGATATCGTGCTCGTTAAAGGCTCGCAGGGCATCCGCATGGAACGCGTTTCCATGGAGCTCCTTGCTCACCCGGAAAACGCGGAAAAGCTTTTAGTAAGGCAGGACACATATTGGCGCCGGCTCCGGTAAGGTATTTTATTTGGTGCGCAGAGCAGGAGATTCGCCTCTCGCGGTGCTCCGCTCGAGACCTTCGCTCCCTCATCGGTCGCTGCGGCCCACGGTTCGAATCCCTCTAATCATTCCCAATAAATAAAACAAACCGAGCGTAAGAGCTCGGTCCGTTTTATTTATTGCGCAGAGCAGGATTCGAACCTGCGTAGCCCTTTCGGGCGCTTGGTTTACAGCCAAGTGTGATTGTCCACTCCACCATCTGCGCGTTTATTTATATAATGTTCTTTCCAATAAATACTTTATTCGTTCTTTACCTTTTCCAGACTTAAGAAATAATTCTTCTCTAAGCGCATCAGATTTGTTCGCGAATGCTTCATAGTATAACAATTTCCATGGAGCGCCTGATTTTGTTGATGTTTCTTGGGCAGAATTATGTTCTTTAATCCGTCGCTTCAGGTCATTAGTACATCCCTTATATAACTTGCCATTTCTTTCACTTTGTAAGATATACACATATTGCATATGTATTTCATACCACCTCAGCCCTAGGCTGACCAGCCATGGGCTGGATCTGCGCTTAATTCATAATATTCAGGACTAAAATATTATACGCTTATTTGTCTTTTTTAACAAATCTGTGCCAGACGGTCTGGCTGTCTATCATAAGGCCTGCCATGCCGATAAGCAGGAAAATCGTGCGCAATGGGCGAGAGAACGGCTCTTCTGTGCTTAAAGACCATACCGCGACTACCACAATAAAGCTAAATGTGAGCAATCCGAATATGTCCCAAAATACGGGGTCTTTAAACAGCGTTTTGACCTTTTCCAGCATAATATATATTATAGCATGGTGCCGTTGTAGCTCAGTTGGTAGAGCAACTCCATGGTAAGTCCCGATATTGTCTAAATCTATTCGATTTAGTTACAATATCGAGGATCCTCGATTTTTTATAAAATTTTGCCCGGGTAGCTCAGTTGGTAGAGCAACTCCATGGTAATAAACAGGTCTACTGTCATTATCAGGAAAAGCTTATAATCACTGGGTAAAATGTTGGTTGAGGAAGAGATGGGACCTACTTCCACGGAAAACAGGTCGCCAGTACATTCAAAAATCGTATATGCCGTTGTAGCTCAGCTGGTAGAGCAACTCCATGGTGGGGCATAAAAGCTCCCTGCCCATCGCAGAAGAAATTCTGAGATGAATCCCGAATTACGGTCAAAGGCTCGAAAGAGTTAAGACCGTGGCGAGAAATCGCCCGAACGACTGACAAGGGTGGCTAAATCCGAAAGGATACGCCAAAGATACAGTCTAATCCCCATATAAGTTTTACGAAATT
>MFHL01000036.1:26558-50121 GCA_001778595.1 Candidatus Giovannonibacteria bacterium RIFCSPHIGHO2_02_FULL_44_11 | reverse complement strand
TAAGCGACCTCTGCAATTCTCCTGAAGACAACTCTCCTATTTTTGTATTTAAAAACTCTTTTCCCAGTCCGACAGCCTTCAGCGCCCCAAGATATGAATGGTCGCCTTTCCAATTTTGGGCCTCGGCCGCGTGCTCCCTTAAAGACAAAAATTCTCCCACGGTAATCGGCAAATCCCTTTCCAAATCCACTTTTTGGGGAACATAGCCTATCCTGACATTTTTATCTTTTATAATCTCTCCCGAATACGGCACCGCCCCCAAAATAGCCCGAAAAAGCGTGGTCTTGCCCGCCCCGTTCGGGCCGATTACCGCAAGCGAGTCGCCTTTCTCCAGTGAAAAAGAAACCGCGTCCAAAATATTGCCATTTTTCGGCCCGACTTTCAGATTTTTTATTTCCAATATAGACACAATCAATGTTTCTTCATTAATAGCTCCCTAAGTTTGTTTATGTCGATATTTTTTTTCATTTCGGTAAGCTCCGCATCGTCGCGCGGATTTAGGCCGAGGTGGTCATGTATTTCATCAAGCATTTTTAATATTCTTGTAATTTCCTCTTCCGTCTCTATAGAAACAATCAAGTCGAGCTCCATCCTTAGTCTCGCCAACGTACTCTCCCTATTTTGGCTGATAAGCACGACAGTACTTAAAAAAATTGCCTCCAGAGAAACGATCATTGTAAGCAATCCGAACGGAAACCGGTCAAACGGCGCGAGCCCTGGCACCGCGCCGGTATTAGCCAAAATCCAAAATGCAAAAAACAGAAAATTTCCCGCAAGAAACAAAATAGTCCCGAAATAAGAAGTCAGCAAATCCGCCAATTTATCGGTGAGGCTTTTTTCGCTCTCAAGCTTCTCCAAAAGCACAAGAGCGAGCTTCTCTTTTTGGAACGCATTAATCTTGGAGTGCATAAGATTAATATACCTTATTTTAACAATTTTAGCATTTCTTGCGCAGAACACGTATTTATTATATCCGTTTTTCCCGCCCAGCCGCGGCGGGCTTGGGAAACTCCGTATTCAAGAAAGTTAAAATGCTGTACGGAATGCGCGTCCGAATCAATAGACATTTTTATCCCGGCCTCAACGCACCTTTTAATATACTCTTCCCTGATATCGGACCTGTCGGGATACGCGTCTATTTCCAATACGGTACCTGTCCGCTTCGCAGTCATAATTATCTCATCAATGTCCAGTTCAATCGGCTCCCTTTTATTGATAACTCTTCCAGTCAGGTGAAAAATAATATCCACATTCGGATTTTCCATAGCAGAGACTATTCTTCTTGTCTGTTCTGCTCTGGTCAGATTGAAATGGCTGTGCACCGCGGCTCCCGCAACTTCCAGCTTTGCCAAAGTTTTGTCGTTTATATCCAGCGAACCGTCTTTCATTATATTTACTTCCGCGCCCTTCAGCACCCGAAATTTCGAATTTTGAATCTTGAATTTCGAATTTAATTTATCTATCGCCGCCATTTGTTTGAGAAGTTTTTTTTCGTCCGACCCGCCCGTCATTACCAATGCTTTTGTATGGTCGGTGATTGCGATGTATTCAAGCCCCATTTTTTTTGCGGCCTCGGCCATTGCCTCAATAGAATTTTCCCCGTCGGTCCAGTCCGTCTGTACCTGCAGGTCGCCTTTCAAATCTCCGTAACTGATAAGTTTCGGCAATTTTCCCGCGCGCGACGCTTCAATCTCTCCCGTATTTTCCCGGAGCTCGGGCTCAATATAACTAAGTCCCAATTTTTTATAAACCTCTTCTTCACTTTTGCCGGCTATTTGCCTGTTTCCATTCCGCAAACCGTATTCATTGAGCTTCAATCCTTTTTTTTGCGCCAGCTCCCGGAGCTTTACGTTGTGATCCTTTGAACCGGTAAAATAATTGAGTGCCGCGCCGTAAGAGCCGGCCGGCACGACCCTCAAGTCAGCGTCCAATCCGTTTTTCAAAATTACCATTGTCTTTGTTTTTCCTTTTGAGAGGACATTGGCGATTTGCGGAAGGGTAATAAATTTTTCCATAACAATCTCCGGCTTCTTTGAGACGGCCAGAATATCCAAGTCTCCGATGGTTTCTTTTTTTCTTCTTGCGGAGCCCGCGATTATTGCTGTCTCAACCTCGGGAAAAGACTTTACCATCGCAAGCAGCGCGTTTAATTCCGGGGCAATGATTCCGAGTACTCTCCTGCCTCCGGAATTTTTTAAAAACTCTATGCCTTTTAAGATTTTCTCTTCCGACTTTTGGCCAAAACGCTCCAATTTGCGGATCTTTCCCGAGCGCCCAGCTTTTTCCAGATCTTTTAAATTCTTAACCCCCAATTTTTTATACAAAACTTTAATCATCTTCGGCCCCACACCTTCCACCGCGGAAAGCTCGGAAACGTTCACCGGAATTTTTTTCTTCAGCCTTTCGTGTTCCGCAAAAACACCTTTTTTGAGCAAGCTTTCAATATGAAAAGCTATGCCTTCGCCGACGCCGGGAATTTTTTTCAGCGCCTCTTTGCCTCCTTTTTCATACAAATCTTTCATTTCCTCGCCCGAAACCTCAACCCCCGAGGCGGCCTTTTCATAAGCGCGCGGTTTGAAAAATACTCCTTCCATTTCATAGAGTATAGCCATCTCGCGTAAATTTTTTGCTATTTCCTGATTGGTCATTTTCCCATATTTTAACATACGGCCGGAGATATCCACAGCCTCCATTGCGCGGACTATCTGTTTTTGAGATAATGAGATTAGAGAATTTTTTGGCGATTTTCAGAAATGGATAGCCTTGGCACAGGCAAAAGTGCGCCCCTAATGTAGCCTTTACAGGCAAAAACATCAGACCGCGGTCTTACCGCATTGCTCACTTTCCGGCTCGTGCCAAAATCTTCGTTCTTTCCACAATTTTTTTTCTCAATGGGGCTTGCCCCAAACCACACCCAGGACATCGCGCCTCGGGTGTTCTTTTTTTATGGTTTTGTAGTCGGATTTTTTGGTATTGGCGAAAACGGAGGCAAGGCAACCGGCCTTTGGCCGTCTAACATCGGGTACAAATAAATCAGCACGAACGAAACGATAAGATTTATAATTCCGGCCGACAAAAACAAAAGATGAAAACCATATATGTCCGCCAGAACACCGCCTATGGCGGCTCCTATTGCGCCTGACATGGTCATCCCTCCCACGCTGAAAAGGCTCCACTCAAACCCCTCTGACCCTTTATCAACATGCCTCGCAAAAAGCGAATAATAAGCGGCCATTAAAAAAGCGTCGCCTATGCCCGCGAACATTTCCAGCAAATAAATGTGCCAGATTTTGGAAACGGCCAGCAGAGCAAAAGGATATATGACCGCAACAACCGCCCCGACGATTAAAACATAAAAATCATCTTTTTCGCCCTTGATCCTGTCCAAAAAACGGGCAATGGGTATCTGCAAAACTGACTTCGTAACGGCGTATATTGCCAGAGCGAATCCGACCGTCCTTAAAGTTGCGCCTTCTATAAAACCGGTCACAAAAACTGCGAAAAGCGGCATAAAAAAGCTAATGGATAAAATAGCAAAGAACATATACAGAAGCAGTATCTGCACGGCCCGGTTCACCGTGATATTAATATGTATGCGCATAAAATTATTTTATATCTTTCGCGAGCTTTATGTTTTTAATATTATACATCCGCTTCATCGCTATTTTTTGCATAATTAAATTCGTTGCGTACCCGATGACCGCGAGCACCGCGAAATAAACCGCGCCCGCAAAGTTCAGTTTCGGAGGCTGCTGCGTGAAAAGATTTATTAATGTGGCGCCGACGCCCATTGAAGTGATGACGGTCAGGTTTTTTACCGAGCTTTCCGTGCTTTTGGCCTGCAGGCCGGAAAACAAATCCAGCGCCGAATTTACATAGTTTTTCGTCATTCCCCAGATATGTTTGATATATTCCAGCGTATCAACCAGCGTTTCATATTTAAATTCCAGGATATCTGCGAATTTTTTCAGCTCGCCGCTACTTTTAGCAATTGATGCGCGGGTGCGGATATACGCACCCATTTGATTTATTCTTGCTTCAATAAGATTTATAGTTTTTGCATAGCCTTCTATTTTGTCTTTGAAAGATCCTATCTCGCCCCCATTGATCTTCCCTTTTTCTTTAACTTCCGCAATGCGCTCCCAGATGATGCGGTGCAAATTTAAATATCTGTGGAGCTGGCCTTTGAATTCGCGCATGAAGATTTGTTCGTGTATGAAATCTTCGATGTTCTTCGCGTCCTCTTTTCGGTTGTTTATTATGTAGAGCTTATTTCCGCGATAAACCTCGAACTCCTGTTTTGTAATCTCAAAATATTTTTCCTGGCTGAAATCTTTTAACAAAGCTTCTGCTTCGCTTTTTGAAGCCTTGTCCAAAACCAAAAAATACGGATAGATTGTCTTGATATTCGCCAGCTCTTTTGGGACAGGGGCGCCAAGGCTGAAAATATAACTTATGGCGGGCGAGAGCTTTGTTTCGTAATAATCAGTAAGGCCGTTAATATTTGCTTCCGCCCCGCCCTCCGGCTTTTTTGACAGGACAATAAGCCCGTCTTCATAGATTTTTATCTCTATTTCGGATTTAGACAGGAACAATATGTAGTCCAGACTGTCTATTTTCATCTCTACCGAATCTATTCCGAGCGCTCCCCGCAAATCATTGAGCTTGGCCGGGTCCAGCGTCAGTTCCGACTTTCCTTCCTTCAAAAAATCATAAATCTCGGACAAATGGAGCGTTGTCCTCTGAAACCACCCCCCTATATAGATTTTTTGGATAGTCATTTCCCCTTTATTTTAGCATTTATATTCGCTTTCAATAACTTGGGGAGTTTGCGGAAGTCGTGTTCAAGACAATTCAAAACGGCGGTTGAGCGCAGAGCCGCGGCAGGGTGGTAGAGGGGGCAGATTATAAGCCTTTGCCCCTCCTCCGTTAAAACTTCGGAGGGCAAGCCGTGATTCTGTGAAATTTTTGCCGATGGCAAAAAATAATTCATAGCGAAGCGGCCCAGCGGCGCGATAATTTTTGGGTTGATAATTTTAATTTGTTTTTTTAAATATGGTTCGTAAGCTTTTATTTCTTTAGGCAAAGGGTCGCGGTTTTTGGGCGGACGGCGTTTTATGATATTTGTAATGTAGACCGATTCTCTCGGCCACCCAATATCAGCAAGTAGTTTATTTAGAAGCTGTCCGGCTCTGCCGACAAACGGCCTCCCCAATTTATTTTCATGAAACCCCGGCGCCTCCCCGATAAACATCACCTCCGCCTCCGGATTCCCCTCTCCAAAAACCAAATTGGCCGCGCCGTATGTGGGCAAACTTTTATCCGCCTCGATCTCATTTTTTAATTTTTCCAATTCAAACCGCTTGTCCATTGATTAAAATACTAGCATATTTGCTTAAAATATCATTTTCGATTTTCCGCCCGTTACCATGCTTCAAAATCCCCAAATAAGATTGAAAGTTTTTGTCGCTTATCTTTTTAAACATCCTCTGCTTTGTCTTGGTACGCAATATCCTATGATTCGGAAAATTGACCCAGCCCAGAAAATCTATTCCCGAAGCAATAGTGCTTATCGAAAGCTTTTTTGGATGTAACCCTAGTTTTAGGCTTTCTTGCAGAAATTCTTTTATCGCCGGTATTAAGTTCGCGAGATATGCCCTATCATCCGACAAAACAACAAAATCATCTGCATACCTTATATAATATATTGCTTTAATTTTGTGTTTCATAAATTGGTCGAACTCGTTCATATAAATATTTACGAATAGTTGTGATGTTAAATTGCCAAGCGGTAAACCGACACCTTCTTGTTTAGCTGAAAAGCTGTTTATGATTTCTTTAAGCAGCAAAATAATACTTTTGTCGGGAATATGACTTTCTAGGATATTGATTAAGATTTCGTGATCAATATTATCAAAGAATTTCCTGATGTCGCATTTCAAAACCCAGCAGGTTTTAGTATTGTTTTTACTTGCCTTATAAGCAAATTCTCTGAATCGATTAACAGCCTTGTGTGTTCCTTTGTTTAACCTACAAGAGCAAGAATCTGTTGTAAAAACATTATCAAAAAATGGATAGAGTTTTCTATGAATTGCGTGGTGCAGAAGCCTGTCTCGCACGCTTGCTTTGTGGATATTTCTTGGTTTTGGATCATTAATCTTAAAAGATTGATAGCCGCCGTGTTTATAATTTTTGGAAGATAGCTCGCTATGGAGTTGAATAATATTTCCCATAAAATTTCTTTCAAATTCTTGAATATCTTTTTTATTCCTTTTGCCGCGCAAAAACTCTTTCCACGCCTCTAGCAAGTTTTCCAATGATATTATATCTTCAAATGTATGAGTGAGTTGAATTTTCATAAAAATTTGCCTATACAGACCCCCCCCCCACGGCTTTTGCCCTTATTGCAAAGGCTGAAAGAAGTGTATTTGCTGTGGTGCGGATATTATACAATACTGCCAAAAATCCATAGGCATTCTTTGGGTGAAAGAATCGATGATCTATTTATTGAAATAATTGAATTTATAGCTATAGCCAGTTTTCTTTCCAAAGAAGAAAAATTGCCTTATGTAAAAGTCGCAATCCGCAAAGTAGATACTTTGAAAATATTACTGATGGTTTTATGGGAAACAAAATCGCTTGATAACAAAAAATATATCGCTCTTTCAATGAAAATAGAAGAAATCGGGAAAATGCTGGGGGGTTGGAGAGGACAATTACAAAAACAAAACTCTCCGGCAAAAGCAGGAGAGAAATGAAAAGAGTTGCGGGACGGCAAAAGCAAAACCATTGTTGTGATTCCACCTGTTGTCAGGATTGTCATAGTACGCGTTCAACCATTGGCCATCGTCATTGCGATTAGCGCTGAGCAAGCGAGGGTTACCGTCAGAAAACGCGCAAATATCATCTGTGCCACCGCTCTTCGAGTACTCTCTGAGCTGTATCTAATTCGGCATAGAAATGCCTTAATATTTTGCGCCAAGTATCTTCATTTTTTTGTGAAGTGTCTGCATACACCACTCTGTCCCAAACCTTAGTCGAAGACACTCTCGGCGTATGGATACTGGATTCGGTAGGAGAAAACCTTGATCGTCTCCATATTCACCTAATACCAATTCTACCCTATCAAAGAAAAATCCCCGTGCCAAGTTTACAATTTTTTGCAAACTCGACACGGGGAAAATCAAAGGACAAAGCTCAAAGAATCTAAGTAGATCCAAGGTTCAAATCCGCCGGCTGGCGGACTAAGAACTAACTTGCGGGACGGCAAAAGCAAAACCATCGTAGTGAATCCACCCGTCGTCAGGATTGCCATCGCACGCGCCCAACCACCGGCCACCGCCACCGCGATAAGCGCCGAGCAAGCGAGGGCCACCGTCAGAAATGATGGGTTCGTGCATTGCAACGATCCACCATAGGCCCATAGCTTCGATATCCTCGTCCGAGAAGTTTTCCCTGATCAAACAGGCAACTTCTGCGTTTGGCTTGGTAAACTTTAATGCTTCGGCCAAAGCACGGACCTTTTTTGTGGTCCGATCGTTGTCGGTAAAAAGCATTCCTTTGAAGACAGCGGCTTCGGTTGTCTCGCCGTTGGTCGGCTTGAAGTCGTCCGAACAAAGCACTCTCTTGGTGTAGTCGTTCAAACGAAAATCTTTCCTTTCGAGCCGCTCAATCCACTGTGGGCCAGTTGTGCCGTCGGAAGTAACTGGCGGGAGATATATAATACCGCCATGGTCGGACCAGCGCTGTCTCAGTTTAGAAACCGAGAGTTCTCCGCGGAGAAAACGATCGGCTTGTTCCTCGCCGCCAAGCTTGTTGGCAATGGCTTCGTGCCAGTTGTACGGACGATGACCATATTTTGACATAAATCCTCCTTCGGCTTCTAGCCGATTTTGTTCCGCGGCCTATTAGGCCGGGGCCGATACTTTCGGCATTGTAAAAGATCCATTAGCCTCAAAACATGAGGAAATCCCATATTTTTAGCTTATTGTAAGTATACTCCTATTTTGATTTTTTGTCAACATCAATACCGATTGGCTTGGTGCTACATTCCCTGTTTTTGATAACATGATACACAGTAGGCAGGAACGAAACGAATATTATTCCCGCTATTATCGGGAGCAAATATTTATCTATGTCGGGAACAATGCTTCCCAAAATATACCCAAGCCAGGTAATGCCGAGCGACCAAAGCGCCCCGCCCAAAATGTTATAAAAAAAGAATGTTTTGTATTCCATTTTTCCCACTCCGGCGAGAATGGGCGCGAAAGTGCGGACTATAGGCAAAAATCTCGCCATAACGATAGTTTTTGGTCCGTGTTTCGCGTAAAAATTGTTCGCTTTAATAAGATGATCCTTGTGGAACAAAAGCGAATCTTCCTTATTGAAAAGCGACGGACCCACTTTCGCTCCGAACGCGTAGCCGAAATTATCCCCCAAAACGGCGCCAACGAACATGAGCGGGGCCAATATCCAAATATTGAGGTACCCCTGCGAAGCGAGAAAACCGGCCGTAAAAAGCAACGAATCACCCGGCAGGAAAAAACCGATGAACAGGCCGGACTCCGCAAAAACTATAAAAAAAAGACCCAGATACCCCGCGGTTTTAATAAGACTGATAAGATCTATTCCAAAAAATTCCATATTAAAATATCTGATAAATTAGCTCGTAAATTATTCCTAAAGAAAACACCGTTATCAAAAAATACTGCTGAACTTTCCCGAAGCCAAGAAGCCTGTTTGTGACAAGCCCCATGGCTCTCATTCTTCTTAAAATATAAACTACCATGATTCCGTCAAAAGCAACAAACGTTCCGCCCATTAAGGAGATGAGCCTGGTAAAATCCTTCGCTCCCGCTAAAAACAGGACCACGGGCACCGAAAGCGACGCAAACCACGCCGCCGAGGACGCTAAGCGCAAGTCCAATTTATATATTGCGTTAAGATTGTATCCAAGAGCCAGATAAGACCTGAAAATAGACAGAAATCCGAGAAGCGCCCCCACTTTTACAATACCCGGTCCCAAAACACTGATTAGCCCAGACATCGCGTCTTTTGTGACAGACTCTCCGCTTGCCATTAATACTCCGAGCGAAAATATCAAATAAAGAACAAATGATACGGTCGTGCCGTAGATAATCGCAAGCTTCAAAAACCGGCCTGATTCGCCTTCGTTTTGTTTTCTGAAAATATCGCGGGCATCCGCGATAACCGCGAGCCCGGCGAGCGCAAAAACAAATATTCCAAAAGAAAAAAAACGGTCTTGCCCGAATAAATTAATATTTTGGGAGCTTCCGCTGTTATACGAGAGGAAAGAAATAAAAATAATTATCGCAATCAGCGGAATCGTTAAAATAAAATCTATAAATCCGATGTCTTCAATATTTTCAAAAAGAAGCAATAGAGAAGCCAGCCCAAAAAAAATGAGAGACCAGACAAAAGGATTCCCTCCGAAAAGTATTCCCAAAAAAATCCCTCCCAGTCCGCCGAAAATCAAAAGGACGGTGTTGAAACCCAATATCTGGGAGAGCATTGAAAACGCCCCGAAAAATTTACCCAAATATTCTTTTGCATAGCCGGGCAGACGATGTAGTCCGTCGGAATTTAACACTATCTCGCCATAAGCCAAATGCACTCCTAATATGCCTAAAAATGCCAAAAACGCCGTTATCAGGCCCCAAACGGCCCCTGATACGCTAACCGCATACGGCAGGACAAAAATACCTGAGCCGATAATCATGCCAAAAATCAGGCCGACCGCTTCTAAAAACTGTTTGTTTTTAATCATCGCGCTTCTCAATACTCTCATGCAAACGGCTTTCGAATGCGCGCAATACCCAGAGCACGAAAAGAACGAGAAGAGTTGAATAAACGGCGACAATATAAAATCCGAATCCTGCAGTCATGCCGATAGCGGCGGTAACCCAGAGCCCTGCTGCCGTGGTTAAGCCTTCCATCCGATCTCCCTTTAAGAAAATAAGTCCTCCGCCGATAAAACCGATGCCGACCACCACCTGCGAAGCTATGCGTGAAGGGTCAAAAGAAGAACGTCCGAGCTCCGGCAGCAAACTGTTCGCCGACATAACTGTAAAAAGCGCCGCTCCCAAAGCCACGAGCATGTAAGTCCTCAAACCGGCCGGCTTTGCGCGGTATTCCCTTTCAAACCCGATAAGCATACCCAAAACTACCGCCAAAGTGAGCCGGTATATTATTTGCAATGTTTGAGCGTCCAAAAAATTTTCCGGCATAATTTAAATTTTAACTAATTTTTCTTTTTTTATAAATTCAATAATCTTACTGACCAAACGTTTCGGGTCCGAATCAAAAATAACATTGCCGGGACCTCTTTTGGATTTTTCCAATATATCGCGGATGACTTCCGTAGAGCCGCCAGACCCCTCTAAAACACCGATGGGCTTGCCGTCTTCAAGCGCGATAGTAAATTCGTTTATCGTGCCCCATCTGCCGCAGCCGACTATTACCGCGTCGGCCGCTTTTGTGAGCAGTAAATTTCTTCCGGAATATCCGAAGCCTGTATAAATAATAATATCCAGATAATCTACAGGGAGCTTATACGTTTCTATGTGTTCTTTTTCGGTATTTGCGGGAGACACGCCGATATTAAATCCCCCCGCCTCTTTTGCTCCGATAGCCGACCAATAAGGAAAACCTGTTGTTGCTCCGTTTATCATTATTGCGCCTTGTTTAACTATCTCCGCGCCCAAAATCTTTGCATTATCCAGCGCGTTAACAGCGCAATGTCCCGTCTCCGCCGCCCCCGAAACGCAGATCTTATGCTTTAAATGCGTGTGTTTTTCGTCCATGTCTTACAGTATAACACTCTCCCCGTATTTTGGCGCCTCGGCGTCTATACCTAAATAATCCCTGACTTTTTGAACAAGCTCTAAAGAAGCCTTAGGCTCGCCGTGAATAGCATAGACTTTTTTCAAAGTGTCGGCGTGGCTATTTATAAATTCAAACAGCGCGGATTCGTCGGGATGCGAAGAATATCCGTAAATAACCTCTTTATTGCATCTTACCGGCACATCTTCCCCGAAAATTTTCACAACGTCCGCGCCGTCTTCTATCCTTCTGCCTAAAGACCCCGGAGCCTGATAACCAATAAAAAGAATTGTGTTTTTGGGGTCGCTTAAATACCGCCTTTCATGGTGCAATATTCTGCCTCCTGTGGACATGCCCGAGCCCGCAATAATTATCTTCGGCGACGGCGCGGAATTTATTTCCTTGGAATTTTCCGTGGTCAGCGAAAAATGAACCATCGGAAGCTTAAAAAATGAAAATGATTCTTTGTCTATATAGGCGCGGTTGAGATAAGAATAATATTTTTGGTAAATTTCGGTAGCATGTATCGCCAGCGGGCTGTCCAGAAAAATCGGCATATTGGGTATTTGTTTGTTCCTTAGCATATCGCTTATCTCCCACAAAAGCTCCTGAGTGCGCTCCAGAGAAAAAGCGGGTATCATAAGCACTCCTCCCCGCACAACGCTTTGTTCTATAACCCTCTCAAGTTTCAATTTTTTTTCCTCCACGCCTTCATGCTCGCGGTCGCCGTAAGTGGACTCCGTCACCAGATAGTCCGGGCTCGGAACCTTGGAAATGCCCAAAAGAAGCGGGTTGGTAGGATTGCCCAGGTCTCCCGTAAACAAAATTTTTATTTCCCCGCGCGTCATGGCAGGGCAGGAAACCATTATCATGGCGGAGCCCAAAACATGCCCCGCATCATAAAAAGTAAAAGACATTTTTCCGACGCGCACCGTATCTTTATAATTTTTACTCTCCCAAAGAGCCATTGCTTTGTCCACATCCTCTTCAACATATAAAACTTCTTCCTTTTCACGCTCGGCTTCTTTTGCCAGAACGCCAACACTATCTTTTAGCATAAGCCCCGCCAAATCCCTCGTCGGAAAGGTAGAATATATTTTTCCTTTAAAACCGCTCTTAATAAGTTTTGGTATTCTTCCGGTGTGGTCTATGTGCGCATGGGTAATAAAAAGCGCGCTGATGCTTTTCGGATCAAACGGAAAAGGCTCGGTATTTTTTGTATTTGAAAATCTCGGCGACTGAAAAAGCCCGCAGTCTATAAGAACCTTAGTTTTACCATCTTCAATAAGGAAGCAACTTCCCGTGACTTCCTGCGCCGCTCCAAAAAACGAGAGCTTAGCCATAAAACTTATTATACAATAAAAACGCCGTTGACCCGCCGAAAAAATCAAACAGGAGGTCGGATAAAGTGTCTTCGTAAACTCCGGACAAATAAGTAAGCCCGGCATGGGTAATAAATCTGTCCAAAACAAGCTCAAAAAATTCCCAGAATACCCCGACGAACATTACAAAGCCGATAGAGGCCAAAAATAAGAAAAAGGCCTTTTGCCGCTGCGTCATCGCTATTTCCGGCCTTTTCCAAAAAACCAGCCATAAAACATATGCCAAAAATCCGCCTAAAAAATGGAACGGCATATCCAGCCACCTGACAAGAAAAAAAAGGTCGTATTGAAGCCCTACCAGCCACGCGCCCAGAAGCAAAACCAGAAATCCGGAAGCAAATTTGCGGGATTCAAAAAAAGACCTCATTTTTTGGGTTCATTATTCAAGTATGCCGTCTAAATTAACGTCGTAAAGTATCGCCTCTCCCGCCAGATTATATTTGATAAGCTCGCCCGGACCGAACCACAGCGCGATTTCTTTTTCGGCGTCGTCCGCTGAACCGGAAGCGTGAATAAGATTTCTTACGGCCCTTCCGTCAATGTCCGAAACTTCGTACGAATCAATAGTCAGGTCTCCTCTGATAGTTCCCACGTCCGAAGTCAGAGGCTCCGTGCCTCCGGTAATTTTGCGTACAACGCCTACGGCGTGCATCCCCTGCCAGACCATTGCGATAACCGGCCCTTTGACCATATAATTTTTCAGATTATTTAAAATAACTTCGGTTACTTTCAGCGGATCTTCCGACGGCGGGGTTTTTCCTTTCTTGCGGTATGATTCTATTGTTTTTTGTCCCGTCTTTACGCGCCACTCCGGATCCACCAGATAATGTTTTTCAACAAGCTCACTCGTAGGAACGGTCATTTTCATGCCCGCGAGTTTTAATCCGCTTCTTTCATAACGACGGATAATCTCGCCGATGAGGCTCCTCTGTACTCCGTCGGGCTTTATTAACACCAATGTTTTTTCTTCTTTCGGGTGTACCATAATAAAACCATTCTAGAAAATTTTGTCCAAATTGACAAGGCATAACCAGTTGCTAAGCTTAGCGGAGATTTAAAGAAAAAATGAAAATATTTTTGGTCTGTCCGGTCAGAAAGGTCGGCAAAAAGGAATACAAATTACAGCAGGAGTATGTGGCGCGGCTGGAGGCACGGGGCCACGAAGTTCATTGGCCTCATCGCGATACGAAACAAAATGACCCGAACGGTATCAAGATTATCACGGCTAACCGCGAAGCAATAGCAGATTCAAGTGAAATCCATTTTTGGTGGAAGGCGGACAAAAAGGGAAAGTCCAAATCCGAAGGCTCTGTTTTTGACTTCGGCATGGTTTGGATGCTGAAATACTTCTTTCCGGAAAAAAAAATCATCATCGCCAACCCGATGATGGTAAATCCGTCGCAAGACAAAAGTTTTACGAACGTATTGCTCTTACTTGACTCCGTTGATTCGGTGAAAACGTTTTAAGTCCCGTCCGCACGGGATTTTATTTTTGAGTGCTTAAAACAAAATTGCCTTTGTTTATCTCCAATTTTATCGTACCGTCCAAATCGGTGCGGAAGATTTTGGCGCCGATGTTCGCGAGATTTGAAAGCGTTTGTTGGCTGGGATGGCCGTACCGGTTTCCCTCTCCCGCGGAAATGACCGCATATTCCGGTTTAATAATATTAAGGAAAAAATCGTTGCTTGAGGTCTTAGAGCCGTGGTGGCCGGCTTTCAGAACATCTATATTCCCGACCGCACCCTCATAAACAAGCCTTGCTTCAATATTTTTTTCCGCGTCTCCCATAAACAGGATTTTCCGCCCCTCAAAATCCAGCTCGCTGACCACAGTCGCATCGTGCACGTTTTTTAATGTTTCTCCGTCATAAGAACGCTCGGGATACAAAAATTTCAAAACCGCGCCGTTATAAAATAAAAGCTCTTCAGGACGGTCAATAATAATTTTTTTGATATTTTTCTCCGTAATAATTCTTTCAAATTCCGCATATTCCGCGGTATTATAACCGGCGCCGTTCTCTATTACCATACCGACCTTGTATCGCCTGAGCACATCTATAAGCCCCGTGACATGGTCGGCGTGCTGGTGGGTAAGAACTATTAAATCTATCGAATTATCGTAGTACGGCATTACACGCCCCAGATCCGAAAGAACTTTTGCGTTCGGTCCGCCGTCTATCAAAATTTGAGTGCCGTCTTTTGCCGAAATAAATTCCGAATCTCCCTGCCCCACATCAAAAAAATAAACAGCAATCCCCGGCGCATTAGATACCGCGAAAACAGAAGACCATGTAATAAAATTGAGCGAAAAAAGAAAAAATACAACTGCCCAGATGATCTGCTTTCTGTAAATTTCAAAAAACTTTAACATATGCTTTAAATGACCAGTAAAAGAGGCCCGCGTACGCGGCGCAAAGTATAAAAACAGGCAAAAAACTAAACTGAACCATGCTAAATCCAAGCGAACCGAAAAACTTTACAAAAAATATCTGATACGATATCAAAATATACGCCGCCGAAGCAATAATTTTTCCCAAACCCACCGACAAAAAAGCTGCTGTTCCCCCTAGAAAACCAAAAAACATTATCAGCGGCACTACACCTACCACCAATATATTCGCAAACGGAGAAAGCCAGCTTATCTCCCCGCCCCACGAAAGAAGCAGAGGCAGTACGAATATTTGCGCTGAAAACGCGGAAGCGGCGGCCTCCCGCAGACCAAAAATATCGGGTAAAAATTTAAAAATTTTCTTGAAAAAAGGAGATGCGACTATCAGGCCCAGAGTCGCCAAAAACGAAAGCTGAAATCCCCTGTCAAAGCGCATAAGCATAGGATTCCACAAGACCATCAAAAACGCGGCCCACATTAAAGCCGATATCGCGAAACCATTCCTTCCGGACCGCAAAGCCAAAAGACCGATTATCGCCATTATCGCCGAGCGTACAGCCGCCGCCTCCGCACCGACCATGAGCGTAAATCCGATTATCGCAAGCACAGCAAGAACCCATGCCGCCGCTTCTGGCACAATAAATCCGAAAAATGCCATCATGAACACTCCGACGATTGTAATGTTGTATCCTGATAAAACTAATATATGGATAGTTCCGCTTTTCCTGAAATCATCAACAAGCTCTTTATCCAAAGACCCTTGATTGCCCAAAAGCATGCCGTCGGCAAGCGAAGCGGCAGGTTCAGGTAAAATATTTCTCAAGTTTTCTTCGAATGAGTCTTTGACAGAATAGAGAATTCCTTTAGCTTTAAAATTTTGCGCTTTCGCCGAATCGCTAATTTCCGGGAAAATCATCTCCGCATAAATTTCGCTCTTTACGAGATATTTTTTAACGTCGAAACCGGCAAAATTTACAGGCTCGATAATTTTGCCGCTTACCTCCAAAATATCCCCGTATTTATATTCCGGATAGATTCTTTTGGTAATGCGCAATCTGCCTAAATCTGTTTCTAAAACAATGCGCTGGCTATTTTCTTTATTTTCCGACGAAAGCACCGCGCCCGTTAAAGTAAGCTCTTCTCCGTAATGTTCGTGCAATTTGTCTTTCAAAATATTATTTTCAAAAAATGAAAAGCGGAGGATGCCGAGGAGGAAGAAGAAAATGAGCAGGCAAAGCGACGCGCCTCTTGCCTCGGCACCGAAGTTAAGCGCGAGAAATACAAATAGCGCGAGCGTGAACCCCAACAACCCAAAAACTACAAAATCAGGCACATTAAAAAACGACCGGAGGGCGACTCCTGATAGAAACGCCAAGATCAAAATTGGGGCTTTAAAATAAACGCCTCGGCTCATTGTCTAGGGCCTCGTTCACGAGCCTATCCGCATCCTTATTCTTTTCCCTCGGAACGTGGCTAAAAGACACCTTAGCAAAATCCAATTTTAAGTTCCAGACGGCAACGAACAAAGGAACAATATGTTCCGTTTCTATCTTATAGACTCCCGTCAGCTGTTTCATAACCAATTCCGAATCCATCCGCATCTCTACCTCCATTTTTTTGGTTTTTTCTTTTCCGTAGAGAGCTTTTATTTTTTTTAATGCAGAAATTACTGCCATATATTCGGCCTCATTATTCGTCTTAATTCCCAGCCTTTCTCCGTATTCTTTAATTAAATGGCCTTTTTCGTCCGCAATAAAAACCCCGATTGCCGCCTCGCCCGGATTGCCACGCGACCCGCCGTCCGTATATGTGATTATTTTTTGATGACTTTCCATGGAAATTTTATATTTATAGCCAAACGGAACGCGGCAGCATTCCGATGCCCGCCGCCGCCGTATTTAACCGCTATTTTTGAAACATCCGTTGATGGTCTGGACCGCAAACTTACTAAAAATTTTCCTTTCTTTCTCTGCCAAATAATTCCTATCGGAGACCCGCTCTTTACCAAGACGCTGCCGATTTGAGAAGCGAGCCTTAATGGCGCATTTACCGCCAAAGCTTTTTGTTTGCTCAAAATTACTTCTTCCGCATCTTCTACAATTCTTGAAACTAAATCATTTTCATATTTAAGCATAGACGCGCCTTCCATAAGGTATTGTTTACGGAGCTTTTTTATTTCCCAATCACGGGCGATTTTGCTCCAAATTTTAAAATCAAGCGGAAAAATTCTCAAAACAAGATTGAGCTCCATTGTCTTGGGCAGTTTTATCTTCCACAAATCCACATCTTCGACATAAGAAATAAGCACGGGAATTTTTTTTGTGGGATGAAAATATTTCCAGGCAAGCGCAGCGCCGGAATGATTCAAAGCATAAGAGTATTCATGCGCCATTTTTATAGATTTTTCAGCGCTAATATGGTGATCTATGCTTATCACTTTTTTGGCGCCCTTGATTAATTCCCGTGTTTTATCTGTCGGATAGGAAAAATCTAACAAATATACTATTTTCCCTTTGATAATCTTAGGTAATGATTCTCCGTGATTAACGCCGAGATAAAGTGCCTTATTGCCAAATTTTTTCCACGCTGACCACGCCGCGCCAAAACCATCGCTACATTTCTTGTGATACAAAACTGCGATTTTTTTCATAAATATCCCACTTGTTTCAGCCAATAATCGTTGTCCCACTCCCAGAGAGCTTTTGCGGCCAAAAAAGCTTTAATGTCTTTAAAATAATACGGAAACTCTCTAAGTTCAACAATTCCTTTTGTAGGCCCCCAATAATGGTCTTCATGCGATACTCCGCAATGAACTCCGATGTTATCGTTTTTGCTCTGATACGAAGTCCTCACCTTGTTTCTTCCGCCTTTTTCACGTAGCCCCGCCCCGCATCTTAAACATGTTTTTTGCTGGTCAATGCGCAATATCCAGCGCGTCTGTATCTCCTGCGGGAGGGCAAGCGCGTTCCTTACTCCCTGCTCCTGCAAGGCCAAAACATAAGCAGCCGTCTGCAGATTGTAATCCGAGTAAAATCCCGTAGAAGTTTTTATATCCAAAACCCCGAATTTTCCGCCTATAGTCGCCAGCGCGTCCACGGTCCCTGAAAATTTGTGGAGCTGCGACCAGATTGGCCGCTCAACATATTGCGGATGAAAAACAATATTGTTCTTCTGATAAAATTCATTGAAGGCCGTTGCGGCGGGCTCAATCTCTTTCGGAATTTCAACTTTTTCCCCCACCGCCAGTTTTTGCACGGTTTCGTGTACCAGCGTTCCTTCTTCGGCAGATTTACTTGTAACCGCCTCCACATCGGACATACTTTCAACTTCTTTACCCATTTCAAAATAATAACCGTGCAACGCGGGCTTTGCCTTCACTTCCAAAATCTTGGTAACCCTCGGGTACCAGACTCCATCTACCTCATGCCCGGCGCTTTTCATAAATTGTTCCGCGTCTTTATACCAAGCCATATTAAAGGAGTATAGCGTATGCTAAGCAAATAAAAAAGCGGCGAAATTTCGCCGCATTTTGTTTCTATTTAAAATCTTTAAGAATTTGTCTTGTATTCTCTAGGGCAATCAAACGATTTGTCCCGTCTTTCAATTCTGCCAAATCTCTTTCCTTGTCTTGTTTCAATCGGTCTTCAGCTAATTCTCTTTCATGTTGGCCGCAAATCACTTGCCATAATTCGCCAAATTTTTTCGGCGCAACACCAATCTTTGTATTCAGCAAAAGATTCGGGCCGGATTTGTCGCCAATACGAACACCGGGCGGTAGTTCGTGGCCGGCCGGATAAACATAGAAATGCCTGCTGTCAAAAGCATAGGCTTTGCCCTTGTACTCTGTTTCAAAATAATATTGGCTAAAAATCTTATCCATCCGCCATTTAATAATTGATTTTTCAATCGGGACTGTAGTTAATCTGACCAAATTCTCAATAATGCTTAACAATGGCGCTTTTGGGGAATTAACATTTGGAAGCTTAACATTTTTGTTGATTCTTCTTCTTTCTGCTCCTGGCAAATAAAACCATAATTTGGCCATTCGGTCTCTTAATTCTTCGCCCTCATCAGATTCGTCGCTTTCTGCCTTGATTAGACCCTTAAGGCTTTTTTGTAATTTTCTGTAAGTATCAACCGCTTCATTTTGTTCTTTCGTCCATTTCTTATTCATAAGAACCTCCTCTTCTTCCGTAACACTACCATTCTTCTATTTCTTCTTCAACGCTTCAATGCCGGGGAGCGTGCCTTTAGCCAAAAATTCCAGCATTGCGCCTCCGCCGGTTGAGATAAAATCAAAATTCTTTTCCAGCTTCATCCGACGGACGGCCGCAACAGTATCCCCTCCGCCGACCAATTTATAGGCTTTTGACCTTCCGAGCTCCTGTGCCAGCTTGCGTGTCCCGAAACTGAATCCTTTTTCGCAAAAACCCAGCGTACCGTTCACCAAAACAAATTTTGCGTTTTTTGCCAGCCCCGACAGAACTTTCAGAGTTTTCGGGCCTGCGTCGTAAATCAAATCGTTTTTTTCTATTTCATTCAGCAAAACCGTTTTCTTTTTGCCGCTCCTGTATACTATCGCGTCTTCGGGAAGCAGAATTTTACTATTCCATAAAATTTTCTCCGGAATTTTTATGTTTTCTGTTTTGGAAGCCCCTACCGGAATTCCGCGCAACTCCAAAAAGGTATTTCCGAGAGCGCCTCCGATAAAAATGGCGTCGGAACTCTTTAAAAATCTGCTTACCAGCGGTTCTTTAGTCCCGAACTTTTTCCCTGCCAGAACGAACAGGAACGGATGTCCGGGTTTGAAAACCCTGGAGAGTTCCGCTACCTCTTTTTTAAATAATGGCCCGGCTTCGTGCGGAAGAAAACGCGGCAAAGAAACTATTGAAGCGTGCTCACGGTGCGAAGCCGAAAACGCCTCATTAACATAATAGTCGCCCCATTGTGAAAGTTTTTTGGCGAATCTTTTGTCGTTCTTTTTTTCTCCCGAATTTAATCTGATATTGTCAAAAAGAAGAATGCTCTCCGGAAAATCCTCCGTATGCTCCGCAACCTTCCCTTTAATAAACCTTATTTTTGTCTTTAGCGCGCGCTCCAAATATTTCGCGATAATACCCAGGTGCGGGGATTTGTCGTCCGTCTCGAGATGAGTAATCAAAAGTACTTTAACGCCTTTGCGCAAATAATATCTGATAGAAGGCACTGCAGACCTTATCCTAAAATCATCCGATATTTTGCCGCGGGCTATAGGAACATTGAAATCAACCCTCAAAATTACACGCTTGTTCTTCAGATTCATTTTTGTACCTCTGATGACCCTTTTACTATTTTAACAAATTCCCGCGCCCTTAGGCTGGCGCCTCCGACCAAAAGACCGTCCATGCCTCCGTCTTTGATAAACGAAACAGCATTTTTGGAAGCAACCGAGCCGCCGTAAATTATCGGGATTTTTGAAGCAATGCTCCTGCCCGCAATTTTATAGAGGTCCCTGCGGATTAATATTGTTATTTCAAAAGCATGCTCGGGCGTTTCCGCGTGTCCCGTGCCTATCGCCCAGATCGGCTCGTACGCGACTATCAAATTTCTTAAGGCGGACTTTTTTATTTTTAAAAGCGCCGAATGAAGCTCGTGGCGCATAATAACAGGAAAAGCCTCTTCTCTATTTCTTTCATTCTCCCCGATGCACAAAATCGCTTTTAACCCGCTTTCCAAAACGGTTTTTAGTTTCTTTTGTACAATCTCTTCCGTTTCGCCCATCGCGCGCCTTTCCGAGTGGCCGACTATCACGTGCGTTATACCGTATGCCTTAAGCTGTAAAGCTGAAATTTCTCCGGTAAAAGCCCCTGATTTTTCAAAAAAAACGTCTTGTGCCCCGAGCTTTGCCTGTTTTAACAAAGGCAAAAAAACAAACGGAGGAGTAAAAATCACATCTATATTTTTGATTGATTTTGTTTCTTTATGAATTACCGAAAAAATCCTAAGGGCTTCTTTGGGTGTCGCCGGATTCATCTTCCAATTTGCAATGATTATTTTCTTCATGGTAGGATTCATTTTCTCCCGAAAATATTTACATTTTCGCGGATCCTCGAAAAATTTATAAAATCTGAGATTTTTAATTTTTCGGGACAATTTGCAATAATTATCTTTTTCATAAATCTATTTTCTTAAAATTTTAGCCGCCTCTTCCGGAGAAACCTTGACGACATCAATGCCGGCTCCGAGTTCAAGCCCGCCCCAAATAGCAATACGCGGCAAAATTTCCATATGCCAATGATAATGCTTGCTGCGCCTCGTTTTAGGAGGCGATGTATGTATAAAAAAATTATAATCAGGATCTTTTAAATTTTTATATATTTTGGATAAAACAACCCGCATTGCGTCCGCCAGATCGTCTTTGTGCCGACTGTCTATTATCTCAAAGCGCGGCTCATGCTTTTTGGGGAATATCCTTGTTTCGTAAGATACTTTTGAAGCATATGGGGCGACCACGATAAAAGAGTTGTTCTGATAAATGATTCTTTTTTTCTCGCGAATCTCCAATCTAAGCATATCGCAGTGAACGCATCTTTTTGTTCTGTTAAAATAATGCTTTGAGCCATTAAGACTCCTTGAAACATCCGGAGGAATAATGGGCAAAGCAAAAATTTGCGAATGCGGGTGCGGAACCGAAGCTCCGGCGCGCGGCCCCGAATTGTGCAATATCAAAATAAATTCCACGCAAGGCTCGCCTGCAAGGGCGTTATAGCGCAAAATATACGACTCCAAAATGATCTTTATTTCTTCTTTTGTCATCAGTCCAAATGACCTTGCGTGGTCCCGCATGACTACAAGCTCCTGAAATCCGTTTCCTGGAGTGTGAAAAAAAAGACCTTCTTGGATCACCGGTGAGCAGGTTTTATTGGTTATAAGGATCGGATATTCGTTCAAATACACCCTGACCCACCAGTCTTTAATGTCGCTTTTCCCTTTTTTGGGAAGCCAAAGCAAATTTTTGCCCTGCTCTGACTGGACAATGTTTTCAAACGGACATTTTGACTTTGGAAGCGCCTTGGACGGCTCGTGGGTAAAAAACACAGGTTTTTTTGATTTTTGCGCGGAAATCAAAACCCAATCCCCCGAAACAAGGTCTTTTCTGAATTCAACTAAATTATTCATATGTTTATGCGCTTTATATATCTGTTTATCTTATACACTTCCCACAAAGTTTTAAAGTACGCGCCGAAACTGACATGGGTTGCAGGGTCATTCTTCCAGTCTGCCGGAATTATCGCAATCTTATAATCCAGCTTCCTCGCTATTGCGAGAGCCTCTACATCAAACGCCCAGCGGTCTATTTTTGCCGACGCAAATATCTTTTCCGCCGCATAGTCGCGGAATGCCTTAAAACCGCACTGGGTGTCCCAAATCCCGCGTACGGCCATCCATTGGATATAAAGGTTGCCGAGATTCCCCAAAAGCCGCTTCCACCATTGTTGTTTGATATTTTGCTTTGCGCCGGGAGCATCTTTTTCGTCGCGCGAGCAGATTACAACTTCATAATTTCTATCAAAATACGGCCTCATTTTTTCAAAATGAGAAATATCGGTAGCATTGTCCGCGTCGGCAAAAAGACGGATACGGCCGTAGGAAGCGAGCATACCCTCACGGACCGTATAGCCCTTACCCCTATTTTCTTTTCTGTCAATAAGACGCAAATTCCTTATTTCTTCCTTCATCCGGTTTACTATTTCGGCAGTTCCGTCCTTTGACCCGTCGCTTACCACTACTATTTCGTAAGTATAGGCTTGCTTTGAAAGATGCTCCTGGAAACGGAGCAGGGTTTTTCCTATCCGTTTTGATTCGTTGTAGGCCGGCACTATGACTGAAAGATATATGTCGGGTTTTGGCATGGATTAATTTTACCCCGTTAGAGGCAATTTTGCTATATAAAGTAAAAATTTGAGTGTTCGCGAGGGTTGTTTAGCGAGCCTCTAACGGGGTTTAGCACAAAAAGAAAAGCGGGGTCATCGCCCCGCGTGAATAATAAGTTCATTTAAAACCGCACGTTTTCCAAAGCTGATTAGTATGGAATACATCACCGCCGGGATAGTTCTTCACCAAATAAAGATAAGTATGAATCCATTCATGTGAAATCGAGTCTCTTCCCCTGCTGTCGCTCATGTAAATTCTTTTTTGGTCATTTATTCCGCCTACCCGAACACCAGCGACAAATAATGTTTCCTGATAAAATATTACCGGCCTTGCACGCACAATATGGTCCGCGTCCGCTCCGATACAAAGACTCAGCCATAAAAAATTCCAGTCAACCTCTTCGAATATCTCTTTCCAAGCCGATTCGTCTTTTATAGGCCCTGCATTGTAAAGTCTGATACCTTTATATTCGCGCATTTCAGGATTCATTGGAAAAGGCCTGAATGGTATAGCCCCGCATCCGTATAAAATAAAGAACAAGCAAAAAATGCCCAAAAATTTCAGCATTAAAACGATCAATTCTACTGTTAGTTTAGCACAAATTAAAAAGCCCTACTTCGGGGCTTTCTGTAAATACTTTTCTATGGCTTTTAGAACAATTTTATCCCTACGCGAAACCAAATCTTCAGGAGAGTCAGTAAATTGGGTCGAAAAATTGTTGTGCTGGCGACAAATTTCTTCCGCGACAGCGCTCAACAACATATCCGTCAAATCAGATGAATCCTTTAAGTGCAGGCACAATAGATCCGATTTTTCATCGTCGGTTGTCATTTCACTATGCTTTGACAAAAACATAAGTAAATTCGCACACCCGCGAAACATATCTATCACGCTGTCTAAGCCAAGAATTTTACCTTCGGTTTCTTCGTCTGCCATCTTATTTCTCCAATCTGTTCCTATGTTAATCCTTCTTTAAATCCTCGTCAACACTTCCCGCCCCAAACAAAAAAGCGGCTTATTGTGCCGCTTCTAATAT
>MFHL01000036.1:8241-26446 GCA_001778595.1 Candidatus Giovannonibacteria bacterium RIFCSPHIGHO2_02_FULL_44_11 | reverse complement strand
TACTCTTTCAGTACAAAGTGAAACCTTAGATTTCATATTCTTTGCCATTTTTCCATTTCCCTTCCTTTCTATTGTGAGATTATCAACATTCTAAATCCTCGTCAATACCTCGGCTCCGGTTTTGGTAACGACAAGAGTATGTTCAAAATGCGCGGAGCGAGAGCCGTCGCGGGTAACCCATGTCCAGCCGTCTTTTGCTAATTTAACTTTGAAATTGCCTTCGGTGGTCATCGGCTCCAAAGCAATGACCATTCCTTCGGAAAGTTCATCACCCTCTCCTTTTTTGCCCCAGTTCGGGATTTCCGGTTCTTCGTGGACCGCTTTACCCACCCCATGCCCCACAAGTTCGCGGACAACGCCGAATCCTTCTTTTTCCAAATACCGCTGAATAGCAAAACCAATGTCGCCGAGTTTTGCACCCGGACGAACCTGCGCAATTCCAACTTCCAGCGATTTTTTTGTTGCGGAAATTAAGGCGGTCGCACCGCCACTTGGCGGTCCGACCGCCAAAGTCATCGCCGTATCCGTACATAAACCCCCGTACCACATGCCGATGTCCAAACCGACAATATCTCCGTTTTTTAATTTTCTGTCAGAAGCGATACCGTGGACAACTTCCTCGTTGATAGATATACAGATTGTTCCGGGATAAGGCATCGGCGCACCGTGAACTTTGTATCCTTTAAAAGACGGCTTTCCGCCGGTTTTTAAAATTAATTTCTCCGCCAATTCATCCAGCTCTTTTGTTGTTATTCCATCTTTTGCCGCCTTTGCCGCCTCAACCAAAACAGCGGCAAGTCGCTTGCCGCCCTCCCGCAAAATATCAAGTTCTTTTGTATTTTTTATTATCATAAATTCAGCGCCTCTATAATATCTTTATGAACATTTTCAACAGATTGCTCGCCGTTGATAGTTGTTATTGTGTGCAGGCCTTCAATGAATTTTATGGCGGGGATAGTTTTCTCGGCATACTCATCTGTCCGCATCTGAAGCACCTCTTTTTTATCAAGGTCGCGGGTTTCTAGAACACCGTCTCCGTCGGGACACTTTGTTCCGGGCATTAAAGAGTCTGAACGAATATAAACATGCCTGCTGTCGCGGTTGCAGATGAGCCGTTTCTCCACCCTTCTTTTGAACTCCTCCACACTTATATCTATCAATAATACGTAAACATTTTCTTTGCCTAAAAGTTTAACCATCTCGGGAAAAACCGCTTTGGCTTCATAGAGCGTCCGCGGAGTCCCGTCATATATGATTCCTTTGGCCATTTTTATAATTTCCCGCGTCTTCTCCAGCACTACGCGCGAAGTCCATTCGGGCAGAAAAAGCTTGCCGGCTTTGTAAAGCTCCGCCTGCCGTTTTGTCTGTTCGTCGTCGTGCGCATTTATATATTCTTTGCCTTCGCGGCTCGTAGTAAAATGGTAAAAGCCTGTTTTGTCCGACAAAATTTTTGCCTGAGTTCCTTTGCCGGAAGCGGGCCGTCCAAAAAGAAAAATGGCGACTTTTTTATCCATAGTCATACCTTATTATACTTATCCGGAAGATTTTTACAAATTATTCGTATGCCCGCAGAGAAAGCTGGCCTTCAATCTGCTTGGCGGTTTCCAAAACAACCGACACAACGATAAGAAGCGATGTTCCTCCGATCGCAAGAGTGGTAATACCGGTTGCCCCTTGCAAAAGCGACGGCATAACTGCGATTATTCCCAAAAACAAAGCTCCCGCTAGCGTAATGCGGCTCACTATCTTATAAAGATATTCCGACGTGTTTCTGCCCGGGCGGATGCCGGGCACAAAAGCGCCGCTTTTTTGCAAATTTTTAGATATGGCTTCCGGGTCAAACGTAACCGCGGTATAAAAATACGTAAACAAAAAAACCAGAATAAAATATCCCAAAGCGTGATACCAATTGTTGGCCAGAAAACCCAATATAAAAGAAGCTATGTTTTTAATAATTAAATTTGAAGAGCCCGACAAAAAATTGGCTACCATTTGAGGAAGAAGCAAAATAGAAAGCGCGAAAATGATAGGTATCACTCCTGCCTGGTTTACCCGCAACGGCAAATAAGTCGTAGAACCGCCGTACATCTTCATCCCCCGTACGCGCTTGGCGTAGTAAACGGGAATAGGCCGCTCACCCTCCGATATTACAACAACGGCGGCGATGGTAATTAACGCGACGGCGACAAAAGCTATCAGGGTCGGAAGCTGCGAAGGGTCGTATGCTATCAAAGTTTGGCGCACATCGGACGGGAAGCTTGCAACGATACCTGCGAATATCAAAATAGATACTCCGTTGCCGACGGAATATTCGGATATTAATTCTCCTATCCACATCAGGAATATTGACCCGGCGGCAACTATGAGGAGACTGCCAAAGCGCTGGGACAAAGTAAAATTAAAAATCCCCTGCCGTTCCAGAATAGTTAAGAGAGCAAATCCCTGTATCAAGGCCAGCGGAAAAGTAAGAATCCTTGAATATTGATTGAATTTTTGCCGGCCCGCCTCGCCGTCTTCCTGGTACATCTCTTTTAAACTGGGGATTATCATGGTCAAAAGCTGCATTATAATTGAGCCCGTGATGTATGGGCCCACTCCGAGCATAACTATTGAAAGGTTAGAAAGCCCGCCTCCGGAGAAAATATTGAGAAGGCCGAAAAGCTGATTTGCATCAAAAAACTGTCTTAATTTGTCGGCGTCTATTCCAGGTACGGGGATGGATGAGGCCAGCCTGAATACGGCCAAAAAAAGCATAAGATATAAGAATTTCCTGCGCAGGTCCCCGTCTTTAAAGATCAGCTTGGCTTTGTCCCACATTACTTTATTTTATTCTTAACCGCCTCTGACATCAACAGCCTTTTATCAAAGATGAGTTTTTTGGTTAACTTTCCGGTGCCCAATATTTTTACTCCGGGTATTTTGCCGCCAACTGGCCTAATAAGGTTTTTTGCCAGTAAAGACTTTTGCGTTACCTTATCTCCGTTATTATAATTTTTCTCAAGGGCTTCCAGATTCACTACCGCGGGCTTTATCTGGATGGAACGGAAAAAATATCCGCGCCTTTTATGGATTTTCTTAATCACGTCCCTTATCTGCGGACGGATGCGGTGTCCCGAACGGGCTTTCTGACCCTTGATGCCTTTCCCGGAAAAAGAACCTCGTTTGCCGCCTCTTCCTACCCTCCTTTTGGTTCTGCCGTGTGCTTTTTGTAATTGATGCGATTGCATTGTTTTATTTCTTTGTTTTTAAACTCCTGATTGCCTCCATCGTAGCCCTTGCATTGTTAATCTTATTTTTTCCATGAGAAAGAATCTTTGCGCTGGCATTCTTCACTCCGGCCAGAGCCAAAACCACGCGCGGCGCGCCTCCCGCGACAAGCCCTTTTTCCTTGCCGACCCTGGAAGGTTTTAAAATAACCCTGGCGCTCGCATATTTGGCGGAGACCTCGTGGGGAATTGAACCGTTTTCCGTCAAAGGAACGGAAATCATATGTTTTTTTGCGTCTCTTAAAGCCTTTTCAATCGACTGGGAAGTATCGGCCGCTTTGCCGAGACCGAAACCGACGTCTCCTTTTAAATTTCCTATAACCAAAGCTGCGCGGAAAGTAAATCTTCTTCCGCCCGCTACAACTCTCGCCACCCTGCGGAGGTCAATGAGCTTTTGTTCGTATTCGCTTTTCGGCCTCTGGGGCCTGTTCGGTCTTGGCATAAATTTTAAATAATTAAAATTTTAATCCTCCTTCCCTTGCGCCTTCGGCTATTTTTTTGACACGGCCCTGATATTTGAACCCTCCCCTGTCAAAAACAACTTCTTTGATGCCTTTTTTAATAGCGTGTTCCGCAAAAACCTTTCCCGACAAATGCGCTTTTTCCGATTTTGTTATCTTCTTCTTGCCTCCTGCAAGCGCGGTATCGGTCAGCCCGATGATGGTTTTACCCCTTTCATCGTCTATCATCTGCAAAAAAACGTGTTTGTTTGATCTTGAGACGGCAAAACGCGGGCGCGAGGCAGTACCGGTAATTTTTGCCCTTACCCTTTTATGCCTGAAAACTCTTTTTGATATTTTTCTGTTCATTTTTATTTTATTAAGCGGCTGAAACTGCTTTTTTACCGGCCTTTCTTCTTATAACTTCGCCGAAATAATGAATCCCCTTTCCTTTATAAGGCTCCGGCAATTTTTTCGAACGGATGTCCGCGGAAACCATGCCTACAGTTTCTTTGTCTATTCCGTTAATAAAAATCGCGTTTTTCTCAACTTTAAATGAAATATCTTTCGGCGGGGCAATAACAACTTTATGTGTAAAGCCCAAAGACAAAACAAGATTAGCGCCTTCCATCTGAGCTTTGTATCCGACGCCTTCAATCTCGAGCTTCTTTTCAAAACCGGCGCTCACTCCTGCAATTGCGTTTTTTATAAGCGAAGCCGTGGAACCCAGAGACGGGTCTTTTTTCTTTCCTTCTTTTTTCAGCGCCACACCTAAAGAAGTCCCCTCAAGCGCAAATACTATATTTTCCGGAAAAGTTTTTTTCAGCTCCCCTTTTGGACCCTTAAAAACAAGGGTGTCGCCTTCTACACTCACCTTTACTTCCGCCGGAATATTTATCGGTTTTTTTGCTAAACGGCTCATATTTATTACCAAATTTCGAATAAAATCTCCCCGCCAACTTTTTGTTTTCTTGCTTCTCTATCCGTCAGCAAGCCCCTTGTCGTAGAATAAACTGCTGTTCCAAGGCCGTTCTTTACCGAAAAAATTTCGCCGACGCCGCGATAAACCCTGCGTGATGGCTTGGAAATACGCCTGATACCGGATATTTTTGGCGCTCCGTCCGTACCGTAAATCAAAGCGACCTCAATAAGTTTTTTCTGTTTTTTCCCGTGGTTTTCGGCTGCGCCTATATATCCGCGGCTTTCCAAAATTTTCGCGATTTCATTTTTTAATTTTGAGTGCGCGAAAGAAACGGTTTCTTTTTTCACCGCTTGTGCATTCTTTATCCTTATTAACATGTCTGATATCGGGTCTGTCATATATTTTTTACCAAGATGATTTTCTAATGCCGGGTATCAGTCCTTCGTTTGCCAGCTCCCGGAAGCATATCCTGCAAAGTTCAAATGCCCGCATGTATCCGCGCTTTCTCCCGCAACGGAAACAGCGCCGTACTACCCTGCTTTTGAATTTTGGAGGCTTTAACGATCTTACGTATGTTGAGGTTTTAGACATTTTTTTGTAAAGGAAAACCTATTAATCTCAAAAGCTCTTCGGCTTCTTTCCTGTTTTTCGCGTTGGTTACAACCGTCACTTCCAGCCCGAAAATATTTCTTACGTCTTCTCCTATCATTTCGGGGAAAATTATATGCTCTCTGATGCCCAAAGTCAAATTGCCGCCCTGGTCTATCGCGTGAGGATTGATTCCGCGGAAATCGCGCATACGCGGTATGGCCAGATTCACAAGCCGACTTAAGAAATCATACATTCTTTGGCCCCGCAATGTAACCCTGTATCCAATGACCATTCCTTCGCGTGTTTTGAAAGACGCAATGGCTTTTTTTGTGGCTCGCGGGTCCGCGTGCTGCCCGGTTATCAGTGCCAGATGTTTTACCACGGTCTCAACCGCTTCTTTTTTATCACGCATCTTGCCCGTGCCTACATTAACCACAATCTTTAATATCTTAGGCACGGCCATAGGGGTCTTGTAACCAAACTCTTTGGTCATCTTCGGCACAACTTCTTTATTATATTTTTCTTTAATTGATTGCATAGTTCGATATTACTCGCTATAAATAAAATTTAAATTTCATTCTTGCATTTTTTACAAATACGCACTTTTTTTCCGTCATCCAAAAATTTGAATCCGGCCCGGCTTCCCTTTCCGCAGTTCTTACAGTAAAGCAGTACATTGGAAGAATGAATTGGCGAAGGCAGACTTACCACCTCGCCTTTCTGGCCCTGCTTTCTTGGACGTCTGTGAACTTTTTTCATCGCAACTCCTTCCACAACTATTCTTTCTTCTTTCGGGAAAACATTAATAACTTTCGCGTTTTTTCCGCGGTCTTTGCCTGAAATTACCACCACCATATCTCCTTTTTTTATCTTTGTTTTCATATTTACACTATTTCCTCAGCAAGCGAGGCTATTTTATTAAAACCTTTTTCTTTAATCTCACGCGGGATCGGACCGAAAATTCTTCCCCCTTTCAGCTCCTGGCCGTCCAAAATAACCACCGCGTTGTCGTCAAATCGGATATAACTGCCGTCTGCACGGCGAAAAACATTCTTCTGGCGCACAACAAGCGCCTTCAAAACCTCTTTCCTTTTCACTATTTTCCGGGGTTCCGCGATTTTCACTGCAACCACAACCGTATCCCCGATGCCCGCATAGCGCCTGCGCGTACCGCCCAATACTTTGATGCACTGGACCAGCTTGGCGCCGGAGTTATCGGCAACGCTTAACATTGTTCTGTGCTGTATCATGATGTTTTAACTACTTCCCATTTTTTGCCGCCCGACCTCGGCCGGCATGCTTTTATTTCTACAATCGTCCCCTCAGGAATCACTTCAGATACGTGCGCTTTATATCTGTCCGAGACTTTTCTTTGTTTGCCGTAAACAGGGTGCCTTTTTAAACGCGTAACTTCAACAACGGCGGTACTCTGCATTTTGTTTGAAACTATTTTTCCTTTTAATATTTGTGCCATAAATTTAAAATTATGTTTTACCGTTCAAAGCGGTTAATATTCTCGCAATATTTTTCCTCAGCTCCCTGGTTTCTTTCACATTCTTATTTTTTGACTCGCCCTGTTTCATCCGGAGCTCAAGCATTCTTTCGCGCGCTGTTTTCAGATCCGCCGTATTTTCTTCTTTGTTGCGGAGCATAATGTCTTTTGATTTTATTTTTATTTTTGCCATATGTTTAATTTCTTGCGACAAACCTTGTCCTAATAGGCAGTTTCGCTCCCGCCCTTCTTAAAGCTTCCTCGGCGACGTTTCTTTCAACTCCGTCCATTTCAAAAATAATACGTCCCGGAAGCACCGGAAAAACATATCCCGCCACGTCTCCTTTTCCTCCGCCCATGGTCACCTCGGGCGGCTTCGCGGTTATCGGCTTATCGGGAAATATCCTTATCCAGACCTTTCCTCCTCTCTGGATATAATGCGTCATGGCTTTTCTCGCGGCTTCTATCTGCTTGGAATTTACCCAAAGCGCTTCTTCGGCTTTAAGACCGAACGCGCCGAACGCCAAAGTTGTCCCGCGTGTTTCCCGCAGGTTGCGCCGTGTGGCCATTCTCTGCCACTTTCTGAATTTAACTCTTTTTGGGTACAGCATAATGATTAAATATTTCTCCTCTATATATCCAGACTTTTATTCCCAAGTCTCCATAAGGCAAATGGGCGCGTCCATTCGCATAGTCAATATCAGCGCGCAGAGTCTGCAGGGGCACCTGCCCCTCTTTTAACCATTCATAGCGCGCCATCTCGGCGCCATCCAGTCTGCCCGACAATGAAAGCTTTACGCCTTTGACCTCTTTTGAATTCATAATCTTGCTGATGGTCTGCTTCATCACACGCCTGAACGGCATTCTTTTCTCAAGATCCATCGCAATCTGTTCCACCATTACTTTCGCGTGCGCCTCGGGGACTTTAACTTCTTCCACGGTCAGCTTTAGGGTCGGCGGTTTTTGACTCACCGCTTTTCGGGTGGCAATGCCACCCCCGCCGGCGGCAGTGACTTTTTTAGCGTCTTTTTTTGCGTCATCCGCCGGTTTTTTACCAAAAAACCTCTGCTTTTGTAAAAACAACGCGATATCGGTCTGCAGTTTCGTGATACCTTCCCCGCCTCTTCCGATAATAAGCCCCGGACGGGCGGTTCTTATGATTATATTCAAAGCCGCACTTGTGCGCTCTATTTCTATGCCGTCAACAAGCATGCCTTTCAGCCGTGTAGACAAATACTCCCTGAGCTTAACATCTTCTTTCAAAAGCCTTGCAAAATCTTTCGCGTTAAACCAGCGCGACCTCCATGGCCGGATTATTGCCAATCTCATTGAATATGGATGTGAACTATGACTCATATTATTTTTATTTTTCCTCTAAAGTTATGCTGATATGGCTCGTGTGCTTGTGTATCGGCGAAGCGGAACCGCGCGCTCTCGGCATTATTCTTTTTAAAACCGGCCCTTTGTCTACTGTTATGCTTTTAACAAATAATTTTTCTGGACCGACATTAAAATTGTTTTTTGTGTTGGCAACCGCGGAGCGAACTAGTTTTAAAACCGGCACCGCGCTTTTTTGAACCATAAATTTCAGCAGGCGCTCCGCCTCACGGACAGATTTACCCCGGATAGAATCCGCTACCAGCCTGACTTTTCTTGGTGCTATTCTCAAATATCTAAGATGTGCTTTGTAATCCATATTTTTTATTTTTTATCCGAACCGGCAGAGGCGGCGGTGTTTTTGGCTTTTTCCGCTTCAGCGGCCTGCATTTCCAGTTCTTTCTGCATTTTACCTCCGTGTTTGGTAAATTTACGCGTCGGCGAAAACTCGCCCAATTTATGTCCGACCATTTCTTCAGAAACGCGTACGGGAATAAAATCGCGGCCGTTGTGGACTCCGAAAGCAAAACCCACCATCTCCGGACTGATAGTAGAGCGTCTGGACCACGTCTTAATTACCGTTTGCGAACCGGGGTTAAGCTTCTCAACTTTTTTGAGCAGTTTCGCATCTATGAACGGTCCTTTTTTTAAGCTTCTTGGCATATGTATATTTAATTCTTAGTTCTCCTGCTGATTATCAATTTGCCTGAATATTTATTTGGGTTTCTTGTTTTGACGCCTCTGGTGCCCTTGCCCCATTTGTTTTTCGGTTTACGCGTTCCTCTCATTGTGCGGCCTTCGCCTCCTCCGTACGGATGGTCAACCGGATTCATCGCAGAGCCTCTTACCGTCGGGCGTATTCCCATCCAGCGCGATCTTCCCGCTTTTCCGATAACAACAAGGTTGTTTTCAATATTTGAAACCTGTCCGAGCGAACCCCATGCGTTCTCGGGAATTTTTCTTACCTCGCCTGACGGAAGCTTAAGCTGTGCGTAACCGCCGTCATGCGCCAAAACTTCGGCAAAAGAACCGGCAGAGCGCACCAGCGCCGCCTTTCCTTCAGCGGATAAAGAAATATTATATACCAAAACTCCGACAGGCAGTTTTGAAAGAGGCAGGCGGTTGCCCGGAAGCAAAGGCGCGTCCGCGCTAACCATAATTTCGCGCCCCACTCCTACACCATGCGGAAGAACCATGTAACGCTTCTCTCCGTCTCTGTAAGAAAGCAAACCGATAAAAGCCGTGCGCGACGGGTCATATTCAACCGAAAGAACTTTTGCAGGAATATTTTTTTTATTCATATAAAAATCAACCTGGCGGATAAGCCTTTTGGCGCCCCCGCCCTTGTGGCGGGTGGTAATGCGCCCGCGGTTGTTGCGTCCGACCGAGCGAAAAATTCCGGATACCAAAGATTTTTCGGGTTCGTGGCCCGACAAAAACTCACGGTAATTTATTCCTGTCATCTGTCTTCTTCCCGGTGAACGTGGTGAATAAGTTTTCATATATTAAAATTCGTCGATTAATTGTCCTTTTGTGAGCGTTATTATCGCTTTTTTAAAGCCCGGTTTTATGCCTATCGTGCCACCTCTCCTTCTTTTTTTTGAAGGCATATTCAATATCTTCACATCTTCCACTTCTACGCCGTATCTGTCGCCGACGGCGCGCTTTAAATCTCCTTTTTTGGCGTCGCGGGAAACCTTCAAAATATATTTTCCTTCGCCTAGCGTCGTTGATTTCTCGGAAATATGCGGCCGGACTATGAGCGACCAGGCCAGATCACTCTGGTTTTTCGCCTGCATTGGTTTCGCCTTAGAATCGCGCGGCGAAACGGATGAGGCTATCTCCGTTCCGCCCTCCTCGAAGTCCGACTTCCCGGGGAAGTCGGACTTCTTCCCGGGCGGAACCGCGCGCGAAGACCTCTCCTTGCGCTTTGCACCAGACTCCTTCTTCCTAAATCCTCCCAACATTTGTGAAATAGAAAACGGCATAAATTTATTTAGTACTTTCTTTAGCCTTATAAGTCTTGGCCAGCTCTTCCACGCCCGACCTGTCTAAAAGCAAATATTTGTTATGCAGAACTCCGGCTACGTTCAAATTGCGGGGCTCAACATAAGAAACGTTCGGCAAATTGCGCGAAGCGCGCAAAACCTTCTCTTCTCTCGGAATTGCCAAAAGCGCTTTTCCGCCTTTTTCGCCTATCCTGTAAACATTGCCTTTGTCTCGTAAATTTTTGAAAACTGAAAAAACTTCTTTTGTTTTCGGACGTGCAAGACCGAAGTTATCCACCAAAACAAGTTCTTTTTCTTTTAATTTTTTTGAAAGCAAAGAGAAGAGCGCTCCGCGTTTCATTTTTTTATTTATTTTTACGGAATAATCTCTTTCGTTTCTCGGTCCGTGCGCTTTTCCTCCTCCTACCCACAGCGGTGAGCGCGTGGAACCGTGCCTCGCCCTGCCCGTACCTTTTTGACGCCAAGGCTTGCGGCCTCCTCCGGACACTTCGCCTCTCGTCATTGCGTGCGCCCAAGGACGCCTTTTATTTGCCATTTCACCGTCATACACCTGCTTTACCAAAGCCGCGTTCCATTCAACGCCAAAAATACGATCTGGAAGCTCCAGCGTTCCGGCTTTTTCTCCTTTTATATTATAAGTTTCGGTTTTCATCCCGTTAGAGGTAGATCGCGATCTTAATTATTTAATTATTATCTATATTATCCCGCTAGCGATCGCGACCTCTAACGGGATTCGTTCCTTATTGAAGCGTTCTATACAAACAAAAAAAGGCGGATGGCGCCTCGTTGGCTTACCTCTCTCAATTTTTTGCTTATAGCGCGCTTCCCACAAGTTATTTGATGTTAGCATGTTGCTTTTTTGAGCGCAAGAGTGGTAGAGTTAACCTAGATTTGAGGCTAAAAGGAGCTGAAAAATGGCTAAAATGCCGAAAAAAACGAAAAAAGTGAAGGTTACACGCGAGATGGCCAGAGAAGCAGTAGAAAAATTAATGAAAAAGAAGATTAGGGAAGGGCTAAAAAAACTCCGGAAGCTGAAGATAGATCCGTCTCTAGACAACAAAACCTGGCGTAAAAAATAGTTCCGCAGTTGCGGGACACAATCAAAAAAACCTAGCGAGCGCTAGGTTTTTTATTATCCCCTCACCTCCACCAAAAACATTGCAAATTTTTTGGCGATATGCTTATCTGTACATAGAATCTGTTTTTTAGAAGGAGATACTATGCGGACATTGAAAAATTTAGTCTTGGTTGCAACCGTGCTTCTTGCACAGACGGTGTTTGCGGGAGAAATACGGCTTATTTTAAAATCGCATGACTTGAATATTTCGGATAAGGTACTTTTTGAAACCCCAGATTGTGATTTCTCAAAACTAGCTAAAGCGCTTGAGCCATTTTCTGCCGTAAAACAAACAGGAAGAGACAGTGTTGCGTGGTACAACTTAAAAAGCGAGGTTCTTGAAGCCAACAAAAAAAACGGCGACATCAATGTTGATGTCAATGGATGTGTGCTTGAACACGCGCAAAAAAATATCTCGCGAGGCGCCGAATATATGCATACATTCTACGGTTTCAGTTTTCCGTTCTCGGAAAACGCAAAAACGCGCCTTTATGACTCTTCTTGGAAAGTGGTCAGTTCTTTATACGGCCGGGTAGAAATTTTTACCTATGCTCTCTCTCCGCGGTCCGTATTTGAAGAGCTTTTTGTCACATGGGTTCCGGTATCGTTGAAAGGCAATATCCGCATTCTGCCCATCACGCATGATTTTCCCGCTACCGCGGATAAAATTGTCGGATTTAAGATAATGCTGGAACCGCGGCTCATTAACGGTATAAGAGTAACGCCTCCTCCCCCGCCGCCTCCCGGCCCAAGATAATAATTTGATACAAACAACCCCGCAGCTGCGGGGTTTTCTTATCCCCTCACCTCCACCAAACTGCCTCTGTGTCCGGGAACGGCGCCTGAAATCGCCATGAGATTTTTTTCAGGAATAATTTTGATAACTTTAAGATTTTTGAGGGTGACTCTTTCCTCGCCCATGCGTCCGCCCATACGCTTGCCTTTCAACACGCGCTGGGGCCAGACCGCGCCGATTGAACCGGGCGCGCGCTCGGAGTGTTTCTGCCCGTGAGTTCTCGGCCCTCCATGAAAACCATGGCGCTTGATAACTCCCTGAAAACCTTTGCCTTTTGAAGTGCCGCTGACTTCTATTTTATCGCCTTCCGCGAATGTCGTAATTTCAATCTTGTCTCCCACCTTCGCTAAAGCTTCGGCGGGCAAGCCGACATCAAGTCTAAACTCCTTAAAAACCTCATAATTCCCTAGCTTACGCTGCGGCTTTTTCATGTTCTTTTCTTTTTTTGAACCAAACCCAACCTGCACGGCAGTATAGCCGTCCTTTTCTTTGGTTTTTGCTTGTGTGACAAAAATAGGGCCCGCTTCCAGCCAGGTGACCGGATGGACCTTTCCCTTATCATCAAAAACCTGCGACATCTCCACTTTTTTTGCAAGTATGAATTTCATATTACATTTTTACCTCAATATCAACTCCCGCCGGCAAAGAAAGATTTGTCAGCGCATCGATAATTTTGGGGGTCGGATTTACGATATCTATCAAGCGCCGATGGACGCGCATTTCGAATTGCTCGCGCGCGTTTTTATGCACGAAAGAAGAACGGTTAACCGTATATTTTTTTATCTCCGTAGGCAATGGCACCGGCCCATGAATCTCCGCGCCGTATCGGACCGCGGTATCAACTATCTGTTTGATGGAGGCGTCCAAAATCTTGTGGTCATAGGCGCGCACGCGTATGCGAAGCTTTTGCTTCTCCTCCTCCAATTTGACCTTCTCCTTCTCTTTTTCTTTTACGGGAGCTTTTATTGCCATTGTTTTAAAAGTGCTTTAGTTCTTATTTTTGGAAATTATTTGTTTATTTTAGTTACAACTCCGGCGCCGACGGTCCTGCCTCCTTCACGGATGGCGAACCTCAATTTGTCTTCCATTGCTACCGGCGCAATAAGTTTAACATTGAATTTAATCGTATCTCCTGGCATTACCATTTCGGTGCCTGCCGGCAGGGTCACTTCACCTGTAACGTCCGTTGTGCGGATGTAGAATTGCGGCTTGTAACCGGAGAAGAACGGGGTGTGTCTTCCGCCTTCCTCTTTGTTTAAAATATAAACTTCAGCCTCAAATTCGGTGTGCGGAGTAATTGAACCGGGCTTGGCCAAAACCTGCCCTCTTTCAACATCCTCTTTCTTTGTTCCGCGAAGAAGCAGTCCGGCGTTGTCACCGGCCATTCCCAAGTCCAACTGTTTGTTGAACATTTCAATTCCCGTGATTACGGTCTTCGCAGTATCTTTCAATCCGACTATTTCCACTTCTTCGTTCAGTTTTATCTTTCCCCTTTCAATTCTTCCCGTAACAACAGTTCCTCTTCCTTCAATGGAAAACACATCTTCAACGGGCATCAAAAACGGCTTTTCGGTGTCACGGACAGGTTCGGGGAAAAAATCATCCATTGCTTTTGCAAGCTCCAATATCGGCTTTGCCCATTCGTCGTCCTTTGATTTTGCTTCCAACCCTTTAAGCGCTGAACCTCGGATAATAGGAGTTTTGTCTCCTGGATATTCGTATTTAGTAAGAAGTTCCCTTATTTCGGTTTCAACCAAATCAACAAGCTCCTTGTCGTCCACCATGTCTACCTTGTTGAGGAATACGATAATTGACGGCACTCCTACCTGGCGGGCCAAAAGAATGTGCTCTCTTGTCTGGGGCATAGGACCGTCGGTCGCGGCAACTACCAAAACCGCGCCATCCATCTGAGCGGCTCCTGTAATCATGTTTTTGATATAGTCGGCATGTCCCGGAGCATCCACGTGCGCATAATGCCGTTTGTCGGTTTCGTATTCGGAGTGATGAAGGGCAATTGTAATACCGCGCTGACGCTCTTCAGGAGCGTTATCAATATCTTCAATCTTTTCTACCCTGGCTTTGTTCCCGTTTAGATTAAGAACGTTCAAAATTGCGGCTGTTAATGTGGTCTTGCCGTGGTCAACGTGGCCGATTGTGCCTACGTTAATGTGGGGCTTTGTCCTCTCAAATTTCTCTGCCATAGAATTATTTAAAATTAGCGTATAATCTTGTATGTTAAAGGATAAACCATTAGCTGTCAACGGCTGCGGGGTAATTGTGGGTAAGCTGGGTATAAATTGTGTATGCCAATAAAAAACAACCCCGCAGAGCAGGGTTGGCATTAAAGGAAGATTATTCGGCCTTTTTTCCGACAACAGAACAAAAATCGGGATATTTTTTTGAAAGAACGGCCTCGTCTTCCTTAGTATGGTGTTCGTCCAGATGGCCGTCCTGATTGTTATCAAACCAGATTTCTTCCATATCCCGGATACCGTCAAATTTATTGTCGTCGGCGGTTTCTATATTGTAGCGCATCACCGCAAACCATTTACCGTTCAGACTAAAAATAGTCCATCCGCTTAAAAACCTATAAATAGTGACTGAACCGCATTTGAAATTAAAATTGTCGGTCAAAATGTATGCGGCCCTCTCCCCGACCGGCAGATTGGGCATTGGAATATGATTTGCGTACGCGGAGGAAAAAACTGTCATCATAAACAAAAACGCCAAAACAGACAAAATCTTTTTCATTTCAATTTTCCTTTCTGAAAAGATTCTTAGCACACCGCAGAAAAAAAGAAAACCCCCCTGCGAAGCAGGGGGTTAATACTATTTTGCCGCATCGCACGGTGAGGGATATTTATCTATTAAGGTAATATAGCTGTTAAAGTATTCATCAAAACTTCCATTGCGATTGCTATCTATCCAATATTCAGCTTCGCCGCGGGTTTCCCGAAAAATTCTGAAAGGGCTAGGAAATTGCTTCCGATTTAGAAATTGTACAGTCCATAGCTCGCCTCTCTCGCTAATCAAAAAATGCCAAGCTTGATAAACGCCGCATGGTAATTTCATTTCATGGTAGAAACTAAATTTCTCCAATCCGACCGGCAACTTCGGTTGCTCCCACGCCAAAACGCTATTCGCCAAAAAAATCAGCGCGCCAATAGTGAAAAAAATCTTTTTCATTTCAACGTTTCCTTTCTGAGAACATTCTTAGCACGCCAGAATAAAATTTACCACCATTTTGCGCCGGCACCGCGCGAATAATAAGCTTTCACATAAGACGACGCGTATTTGTGTTCTTCGGTAAATTTCTTGTAAAGAAGAGCGAGCGCGCCGTCGCGCTTGGCGTCCAATATTGCCCTCAATTTTCTGCCGTCGCAACGGATATTTTCATGTTTATCAAACACGTGCCCGCTGTGATGCTCTATATCAAACACAACATCAATGAACACTGTCGGATCTATTTCTCCATGCAAACGCATTATTGTTTTATCGGCAATCTTTGCCCACGGTTTTCCGCCGAAACCATCGTCCCATTTCAGCTTGGAAAACGCTTTTTTTGCACTCATAAAAAAAGACAGCGCTTCCGCATAAGTTGGAACGTTTTTTTCAAAAAACTTCAGAAGGTCGTCCTCCTCTTCCGGCAAAGCCTTAAAAAGATCTCCGGCAACACTGGCAATCTTTTTCTCCGAAGCCTTAATCTCATCCTTATTCATGAGTTCCGTTGCAACCGCGAAAAGCAAATACGCAAAGAATAGATTTTCCAGGTCCGCCGTAAGTCCTTCGTGCTCTTTTTTCAAATCTTTCAGCAAGCCTTCTTGGGACCTCAAAAATGTGCCGCTCTGTTTTTCTTTGTCTTCCGCAAGATTTTTCATTGCGAGCACCAAATACCAGTTTGCGGCAATATTTATAACATCGGTCTTTTTTTTAAGCCTATCGTATTCTATCTTGCCTTTTGGTTTGGGTAATTTTTTTTGCACAACATTTCACGCGCATCTCGCTAAAGTTTAACACGGCGCCCGGACAAAAAGAAAAGCGGCGCCGTTAGGCCGCCGCTCTATTGTGTGGGTCGTTCATTAATACGAATCGTTACGAACAGTTTTCTAATTGATGATATTGCAATGGTCGTCATTGTCCCCGTACCGCGCCGCGAACGATTCAAAATTGTTAAAACGCTGATATTTTCCGTCGGAATTGCCGCTCACCCAGAATTCGCGTTTTTTGTAAAAAAGCCCGTTTTGACTCTTTACAGAGTGCACTATCAAGAAAGGATACCGCGACTTTTCCAGATACAATATCAGCCACATATCCCGGGCATTGACCTCGTACGCCCCGAGATTTGTTTTTACGCCGCATTTATTGTCAGACGCAAGAAAGGAAAATTCTGAACGCGGCGGCATATCTGACGGATATCTGCCGGACGAAAATGTATTCTGACACGCGCCAAATAAAACCAAAAAAACAACCGGTAAATATTTTTTCATATCAAAAACCTCCTTTAGGAGCCTCGACGGCTATGTAATCTCAATTCCGACGATTTTTGACCTGTCTTTATTGAAAATCAGGAATAATCCGTTCGGCAGAAATCTTTTTATATCGTCCGCCGATAACTCGTCTGCCAAAACGGCTCCGCCTTTATTCTTGCTGTCCCAGCAAACCGACGTTACTTCTGGTTCAAGTATCACGCAAGTATTTCCTTGCACAATCTTTTCGCGATCTGACCCGCCTAAAAATCTTTGAGTGAGCGGCTTTTTTGCGCTTCTTGCCCTTTTCTCATCCGCCTCATTTTTTGCATCACACCTTTGACACATCTTTTCGTCCTCCTTTTTTTAATCCTAATCTAAACTAGCACTAAACCGGTAAATCGTCAAGAGACAGCTCTTCGTCCAGATCTTCTTTCAAGATTTCATCGGACAAAAGCTCTTCTTTTGGAATTTCTTTTTCGTTTTCCATTTTATTTCTTTCCTTCCTTAATCAGCTCGGCAACAGATGCCGGAACTTCTTCGTAATGGCTAAATTCCATTGTATAGCTCGCCCTTCCTTCGGTCATTGAACGCAGTTTTGTAACATATCCGAACATTTCAGAAAGAGGAACCTTGGCGTCAATCACTTTTACATTTATCCGTTCGCCCATGTGTTCAATGCGTCCGCGCTTGGAAGAAAGATCGCCCGTCACATCTCCCAAAAAATTATCCGGTGTTACAACTTCAACTTTCATAATAGGTTCAAGAATAAACGGGCTCGCGCGCTTGGCGGCTTCCTGCAAAGCAATGGAGGCGGCAATTTTGAACGCGCCTTCAGATGAATCAACATCATGTGAAGAGCCGTCATAAGCGGCCGCCTTAAGATCTACCAACGGAAATCCTGCAACCACTCCTTTTTCCAAAGCTTCTTTTATGCCTTTTTCAATCGGATTAATAAACTCTTGCGGAATAACTCCTCCTCTTATCTCATTGATAAATTCAAATCCTTTTCCGCGTTCGTTTGGCTCAACGCGCACCCAAACATGCCCATATTGTCCGTGGCCTCCTGATTGTTTGATATATTTCCCTTCCGCTTGCGCCGTTTTCTTTATAGCTTCTTTGTAGGCCACTTGTGGTCTGCCTACGTTGGCCTCTACTTTGAATTCCCGCTTCATGCGGTCAACAATAATTTCTAAATGAAGCTCTCCCATTCCCGAAATAATGGTCTCCATAGTTTCTATGTCTCCTTTAATTCTGAAAGTCGGGTCTTCTTCGGAAAGTCTTCTCAAAGCCAGGCCCATCTTTTCCTGATCGGCTTTTGTTTTCGGTTCAATCCTCAACGACACAACAGGTTCCGGAAATACGATGGATTCCAGCCTGATAGGATTCTCCGGATCGCAAAGCGTGTCTCCTGTTTTAGTTGCTTTCAACCCTACGATTGCTCCAATGTCACCAGCCTGCATTTCTTTTACCTCTTCACGGTGGTTCGCATGCATACGGAGAATTCTGCCTACTCTTTCTTTGTCTCCGGTTTTAGAATTAAGAACATAAGAGCCGGCGCTAAGAATTCCTGAATAAACCCTGAAATAAGTAAGCTGGCCGACATACGGATCGGTCTGAAGCTTGAAAGCCAGAGCGGCAAAAGGCGCGTCGTCTTTCGGTTCGCGGGTTATTTCTGCTTCGGTTTTAAGATCATGCCCGATAAGCGGAGGAACATCTGTCGGGCTCG
>MFHL01000036.1:0-8192 GCA_001778595.1 Candidatus Giovannonibacteria bacterium RIFCSPHIGHO2_02_FULL_44_11 | reverse complement strand
GCCTTCCAGATATTTTTCGGTAAGCATTTCATCGGATTCGGCTATTTTTTCAACCATTTTTGCGTGCCACTCGTCCGCTTCTTTTTTTCTATCCACGGGAATTTCTTCAACAACGATTTTTTCACCGTGCTCGCCTTCAAACTTAACAAATTTCATCCGCATAAGGTCTATCACGCCTGAAAAATCCGCCTCAAGCCCCACGGGAATATTCACCGCAACCGCATTAGGGGTAAGGCGTTCCAGAATAGAATTAAAACTTTTTACAAAGTTCGCACCCATACGGTCCAGCTTGTTTACGAAACACATCCGCGGAACTTTATATTTGTCGGCTTGCCGCCAAACCGTTTCAGACTGCGGTTCAACCCCCGCGACGCCGTCAAAGACAACCACTCCTCCGTCTAAAACACGGAGTGAGCGCTCCACCTCAACCGTAAAATCCACGTGGCCCGGAGTATCAATAATATTTATGCGGTATTCGTGCGACTTATCTTTCTTTTCGTGAGGAATATATGTAGGCGTCCAGAAACAAGTCGTCGCGGCGGAAGTGATGGTTATTCCGCGCTCCTGCTCCTGCTCCATCCAGTCCATTATCGCCGCTCCCTCGTGCACTTCGCCTATTTTATGCGAAACTCCTGTATAAAAAAGCACCCGCTCGGAGACCGTGGTCTTTCCTGCGTCTATATGTGCGATAATGCCGATGTCGCGTACGCGCTCAATTGGATATTCTCGTGCCATAAATTATTTACCCCCACACCAATTTAGCTTTTAAGAAACACTCTAAACCTAATTTTTGTGTACGATAAAAATAATTCATAAATTGGTGTGGGGGTTTACCAGGCAAAGTGCGCGAACGCGCGGTTGGCTTCGGCCATGCGGTGAGTGTCTAATTTTTTCTTGATAGCCGCTCCTTCGTTCTTGTTGGCGAGCAAAATTTCCTCGGCCAGTTTTTTTGACATTGGTTTGCCTTTTTTGGCGCGCGCCGCGGCAACCAGCCACCTCATAGCCAATGTGTGCCTCCGCTCTTGCGAAACTTCGCGCGGAACTTGGTAAGTGGCACCCCCAACCCGACGAGGGCGAATTTCTACAATAGGAGCAACGTTTTTTAGGGCGGCTTCGAAAATACTTAGCGGGTTTTCAGATCCGGGTATTTTGCTTTTTTTGAGCTCTTCAAGCGCGCCCCAGATAACCCTGCGTGCAACGGATTTTTCACCCGAAATCATAATATGGTTCACGAATTTTGAAACAATGACCGAGTCGTAAACCGGGTCAGGGACAATTTCTCTATTTTCTCTTTTCTTTCTTCTCATAATTAAATTTATTGTTTAGGCCGTTTAGCCCCGTATTTACTTCTTTGCTGGCGCCTCTTTTCAACTCCCGTTGCGTCCAAAACCCCGCGGACAATGTGGTATTGCACTCCCGGCAAGTCTTTCACACGGCCTCCGCGGAGCATTACGACGGAGTGCTCCTGCAAAGTGTGTCCCTCTCCTCCTATATAAGCGGTTACTTCCATACCGTTGGTAAGGCGGACTCTGGCCACTTTCCGCAAAGCGGAGTTGGGCTTTTTTGGCGTCATTGTCTTTACCGAAAGACAGACTCCCCGCTTGAAAGGGCTGGGATAAAACATCGGGCGGTTTTTAAGCACATTAAAAGAACGCGCCAAAGCAACGGACTTTGCTTTCGCAACCGTTTTCTTCCTTGCGCCTCTTACTAGTTGATTAATTGTCGGCATAACTTAATAAATCCGAGTTTAACAGATAAAAAAAATAGCGTCAATGTTGGCGCTACTTAGACTGTTTTTGGCGGCGCTTGGCTACGCTGCCCCAAAATCCTTTTTTGAAAAAGCTTAGAGAAGTTTTAAATGCTTCTCGAGGGCTTAGCTCTTGCCAGCCGGATTTTGTCGGTATCCTAACAGGAAGGTCGCCACGGAGCAAAACCCTAGTGGCGCACCTTCGGCAAGTAAAATATGCCCTAGGACGCAAAAATGGCTTACCATTTTTTAGAAAACCGGCGACATATAACACCGCTCCGCTTAAATTTTCTCTTGATGAAAGAGCTTTAAAATAAGCATCTTCTTCTGCGTGCAAACAATAATCCAATCTGTATCGGCGGCCGGCCGAATCAATCCTTGATATTTGCCGCTCTTTTTTAGTGGACAGCCTGCACCGGCCAAAGCCGATAATTTTTCCGTTTTTTTCGATAAAAGCGCCAAATCTCACATCTGCTTTGGACTTTCTGGCGAAAGACCGGCATTTCTCTAAATGCGAATCGTATTTTCCCAAGATTCAAAATCCTGACTCTGCCGCAAAATTAGCAAAACAAAAAAATAGCGTCAATCCCGTTTAGAAATTTACAAACTATGTTGGTTAATCGCCATTGCTTATAAAAATAAAAGTCCGAATCTGTTATTCGGACTAAAATTAAATTTCTAACGGGATCAATGCGGCGCCTATAAGTTGTCCCGCACAGTCTTTAAAATTAAAATGTCGATAACCAACATTACTATGCCCGTAAAACCCATCACTCCACCCACGAATACTTCCCAAAACTTGCCCGCGCCGAATTCCGGAAAAATGTCATAACCCAAAACAGATTTAAGAAATACGCAGGCTAAAACAACAAAACAAACTCTGGGAAAAATCAGCCCCAAAACAATAACCGCAACAATCATTCCAATCCCTTCAAAAATACCCATTTTAAAATTCCTCCTCTGCCGCCAGCCTAACATATAAAAAAATAGCGTCAACTTTGACGCTATTTGGCAATTTTTGAATAATCTACTCCGAGTTCTTTAGGACCGAATCTCATAGGCAAGGCGTCACCGATAGTAGTAACCACAACCTCGCCGTTAACGGCGGCAATGAGCTGGACATCGGGATCGTTGAAGCAATTCTCCCAGATAATCTGCAGGCAATGTCCGCACGGAACCGGCACTTGTTCTATAGACTTAATTTGGTTTTCCGCACTGGGCTCATCGCAAAGCGATACACTTACGTTTGCGGGCGCCGCCACAAGGCCAACCGCAGTAACTTTACTCGGACCTTTCCGGCAAACCATCGTATCAATGGCGTTTTGTTCGGCGTGGGTCGTTTGAGTGTAGCTTGCGCGCTCAACATTGCATCCCCAAAAAAAATGTCCTTCTTCGTTCCGTACGGCAACCCCTACAAAATAATTGGAATATGGAGCTTGCGCATTTTTTCTCGCTAATGCGGCGTACTGCAGCAAAACCTGGTCTTCGTCCGGTAATTCACTGATATGCCCGACTTCCGCGGAAACAACCTTTTTTAAAGTTCTCATAAAAATTACTAAAATCTTAAATAAGACTAACAAACAAAAAAATAGCGTCAATGGTGACGCTATTATGTTTTTTTTATGCCTTTTGCATATTCAGTTGAACTGTACAAAGAATCTTTTGTCCAAAGCGGCTGCCAGGCGCCGTCAAAGGCGCCGTAAATTTTATCCAAACCGAATATCGCGAACATATTTTCGCAATACGTGCAGGTATAGCTCGGCTCGGTTCTCCACCACGGACTGCCGTCCGGCAAAAAACCGGCCTCATAAAAATCCGCGTGGCTAAGGTCTGCCGGTTTAGCCCCTAAATCAAAAACTTGTTTTATACACCAAATCGGCGCATGTCCGCAATCTCCCAAAGTTGCGTCGGTACGCGAAGGCATGCCGATGCGTACGCAAGTTGACCCGTCAAAAGAACAAAGCCTTTCTTTTCCGAATTTCGCACAAAAATTTTTGTTTGTGCTTTGGGTTACAAATGTGCCGCTATTGTAAACAAGACAGGCAAATTTCATTTTTGGGCAACTGGTTTGTCCTGAAAATGCCAGTTCCCAACATTTTTGAAATTTTTTATCCGTGAAAAGCGGGTTGGAATTTAAAAGCGCATCAACTTTTGCCTTAAGAGTAGTATAGCGGGTAATTGTGTTCGGGAATTTCAAATCCAAAAGGTAGCTCCGCCAATCATTGTTTTCGGACATCTCTCCAGCCGCGCCGGAAATAAAATCCTGATAAGGAAAATCATCCGGAAACTGACCGCGGGACAAATCAACAACTTCGGAGCCGTTTTGGCCGTAAACCATAATCTCATTCCAATAATGAGATCTTGACCCTAGTTTTTCGGTCCAATCTTTCGGAAAAAGAGCCCGCCGGATTTTGCCACCGAGAAAATCCTGAACAACCGCAGCAATAACGGCGCAATGACCAAAAAGAGGATTTTCTGCGGTCCATTTGTCGGGAGCGTCGGAGGTTTCTTTGGAACAAGAGTTTTTCAGCAGATACCGCAATTCAACCTTCGGGATATTCATTTGTAATCCTGTCAAAACCTTTTTCAAGGCTATCAAAATAAAAAAATAGCGTCAATCTAAAAACCGATTCCCGTGATTAAACGGAATAAAAACAAGATCGGGTATATTAAAATCCCCGAGAGAAAAAATATGAATATCAATATAATCATAAGACCCCAGCGTTCAAAAAATATTTCCAGGCTCCGGGCGCTGTCGGGTAAAAACGCGAAAAGCAATTTTGAGCCGTCCAACGGAGGAATGGGAATAAGATTAAAAACGGCCAGCCCTAAATTCATAAAAGTAATGACTATCGCTATCTGAATGAAAGCCGCCGGGAGCCCGAGCCCGGCGCCAAAACGCACCGCAAGACCGAAAAAAAGCGCGAGAAAAATATTAGAGGCGGGACCCGCAACTCCCACCAAAGCATCGGGAGAAATACGGCCGAGCCATTTGGGACCTGTTAAATAATACGGATTATACGGCACAGGCTTCGCCCAACCGAAAGCTGGCCCGCCCGAAAGTATCATTAAGGCCGGCAATAATATTGAACCGAAAAGATCAATGTGTGAAATGGGGTTTAGCGTAAGCCTTCCCGCATTTTTTGCCGTCTCATCCCCCATTGCATAGGCCGCGGCACCGTGCGAAACCTCGTGTATCACGATGGAGAAAACCAATATCAATATTTGGAAAATTGATTCAACTACTTGATTCATTTACATTTTATGATAGCATAATATGAATATGGCAAAAGCCTGTAAAATTTGCGGCAGAGGCTCAATAGTAATGGGAACGCGGAAACTTCTCCGCGGCCACTACAATCTTACCAAAACATCAAGAAAATATACCAATCTCCAGTGGGCTTCTTTGCCGTCGGCCCTCCTCCGCAAACGCTTCGGCGGGGCAAGCCGCATCAAGATATGCACCCGCTGTATGAAAGCGGGGAAACATCTGAAGGTTTAAAAAGCCCAGGCTCCGCTTGTATATACATAAGTAAAATACAGCAAACCAAAACCGCATGCCGGCAATAAAATTGCAAGTGTTTTTTTGTTACAACGCGCTAATACAAGGAAAATTGGAAAGACGCCAAAAGTATAACGCGCATTGCTGATTCCCCATGATAAGGAAGCAAACATCAAAATCGAGCCCAGAGAAAACAACGAATAAACCCAATTTATCTTATACAATCCGACGGCTGTTATTCCGAGCGCCGCCACCGTGAATAACGCATTCCATCCGCGGCTCATCATAAATGCCTGATCCCAAAAATTTGAATCCCGAAAAACAGCAATCAGATCCCAATAAGTTTCCTGAAAAGGAAACATAAGATGTTTTGTGGCATTAAAAGATAACGTTTCCTTAAAAAAATAAAAATAATCCCCATAATATATTTTATTAATCCCCAAATAAACCGCCAGACCCACTAAAGACAGAAAAAACGGATAAAGAGACCTCACCTTAAAACCCGAACGTTTCCATTGATACACAAAATAGGCCGCAAAAACAGGTATAAAAACAACGCCCGTAAATCTGGTCAGTATTGCCAATGCGCCGGAAACCCCGCACCAAAAATAGTATTCTTTTTTTAGACAATAAAAACTAAAAATTGCCAAAAACAAAAACAAAGACTCCGCATATAAGCCTATTGAAAAATAAGAGGCAGGATACAAATTCATGGCAACAACCGCGAGCATTGCTATTTTCGCGCTGCGAAATTCTGAAAAAGCAAGTTTATATAGAAAAATCGAAGCCGCGATAATAGATATAAAAGATATGAACAACCCCGATTGAGTTAGGGTAATTCTGAATAATCCGGCAACCATTCTTATAATAAAAGGATATAAAGGAAGAAAATGGCTCAAAAAAGCCCAATAGTCAGGCGTGATGTTTACAAAATTATAGCCGGTTTGCGCTATAGTTTTATAGGCATTCGAATCCCAGCGGTCCCAGATACTCAGCATGTCATCTGCCGGAAAAGCTGTGAAATTAAAATTCGCCGACGCCCAAAAAAATATTATCAGTTTTATCGCTATTACTACGAATACAACAAAAACAACTTTGCGTTTTCGCGAAATATCCATTGATACATTATATCATTTCATTTATCTATTTTATAGAGTACCGACCGTTCAGTGCTGAAAATTTTTGTATAAAGCGCGTCAAATTGCTGCCGGGACGCGTGCCATTCGTTGACCGCCTGACTGTCGAGCAGGACGAACCCGATGCCGTATTTTTTCAGCATATAATTATTTGCCTGCGGATCGGAATAAAACCTTTTAATTTCTTCTTCCCGCTCCCACGAAGGAATTCCTTCGGTCCACAACCATCCGCCATAGCCCGCAAGCACCGGACGTCCGGCAAGAGAAACGACAGGATTAAGCATGGTCTGGCTGGTTAAAATGAAAGCTTCTTCCGGCACCGAAGCTCTGATAAATTCCGCAAGCGCGCGGTCCTCCGCGGTAAATATTATGGGAAGATTTTGCATCGGGACAAAAAGACGTGGCAATACGTCAAGAACGCCCGTAACCGTACTAAGAAAAAAATAAACGCCGAAAAAGATACCCGCCGGCAATTTATATTTATCGTAAAAATATCCGAACATCGCGACGATAACGGGGGCACAAAAAAACGCAAAATATACGATTAATTTATTATTATCAAAATCCCACGGCTGAAGACGGACCGTCTGAAGCAATACGAATATAGCAAATGCCGTCAGCCACCAAAACACAAATTCGCGGTACTTTCCGGCAAATTTCCCCCGCACAAAAGGTTTGCGCCCGGCATAATATAAAAAAATCCCCGAAATAATAAAAAACGGCAAAAGAAGGCCCAGATTCATCCATAAAAATTTAAGGTAAGCAAAAAAATCCTGCGCCCAGCCGCCCGATACGGGATAAACAACCGAACCGATAGTCGGCTGCGCCATCCATCCAAATCTAAAAGCCAAAAAAAACTTGCCGCCTTCCCGCATGTTTGAAAATAAATAATATAATTGCGGAAGGGCGGCAAGTACAGATACTCCAAAAACCGCGAGGACATTTCTGAAGACAACTGATTCTTTTAGGAAAAGTTTACAGGCGCACAAAACAGAGAGAAACCCCAAAAGTATTATAAAAGTATAGATATGAATAAGCGGAGAAAGCCCTATGAGTATAGCGGCGCCGAAGACGGTCTTTTTATTTTTAAAGTCCGGATCCCGCGCCCAAAGCCACAAGACCAGAGCAAAGACAAAAAATCCCATTATAAAAGAGCGCTGATGCAAAAACACGAGAGCGAGCGGCGCCCCCCAGACAATATTTTGTTCCGGATATACCGCGCCCCATTTTAACAGCGGTGAAATATTTTTTGTTATTAAAAATTTAAAAAACTCTAAAAAGCCAAGATGGTTGCCGATGACTTGTTCATAGAACACGCCGTAAGCGCCCCACCCGCCTCCAAAATAAAACAAAACAAGCGCGAACAAAGCAGATATCGCCGAAGAAAGAAGCCTGCGGTAAATGAAAAATACCAAAATAGCGCTCGAAGCCGCGAAAACCATTACCGGCAAATTGAAAGAACCGCTCCAGCTTCCCGTCAGCCTCAAAAGCCAGCCGGAAAGCAAGTTTACCGCGAAAGAATAGTTTAGCTGTGTGCCGGTGAATATCGGGTTATCAAAAGAAAACGAGTGAAAAGCAAACTTGCTCACCTGAGTAAGATGAAAAGGAATGTCGCCGAAACCGGCACCGGTCGTCCTAAAATTGCCCTCAAAATCTACAACAAAGCTTTTATATATCAGAATCTCGTGCAGGATAATAAACAGAATTAAGAGCACCCCGGCAATCGCCGGCCATATAAAAGGTTTTTTCTCCCCCGAAAAGAATTTTCGCATGTCGGGCCAGGCGGAATCGAACCGCCACTACACCC
>MFHL01000035.1 GCA_001778595.1 Candidatus Giovannonibacteria bacterium RIFCSPHIGHO2_02_FULL_44_11 | reverse complement strand
ACAAGTTTCCGACGGCGGAATTAGTGAATTTATGAAGCGATTGGGAGGCGGATACACTTGGTATTTTAATAACAAAAATAAAAGAAGCGGTGCGCTATTTCAAGGGCTTTTTAAGGCGGTGCATGTGGATACGAACGATTATTTGCTTCATTTAAGCGCCTATGTGAATCTTAATTTTCGCGTCCATAAACTTGGCGGTGAGACCGCCAAGTTATTGAAATCTAGTTGGGAAGAATATGCCGGAAACAAGCAGAAAAATTTTTGCCACAAAAACGTAATTTTAGAGCAGTTTAAAAACAAAGAAGAATATAAGGATTTTTGTGAAGAATCTCTCGATAGTATTTTAGAGCAAAAACAAAAGCAAAAGGAGATGGCCGCGCTTTTGATAGATGAATAACCACTTGGCGGTGAGACCGCCAAGTGGTAATAGTTGGTCTTAATTGGCATAAAAAGCGGTAAATAAACTCTTCATTTGCAACTTTTTACGGCGGGTGTATAATAGAGTCATGGAAACAAGTATATTTAGTGTAGCGGTTATTATTTTATTATTAAGCGGTTTTTTTGACCTGATAAGCTGGAAGTTCAATATTCCGGCGATTATTGTGGCGGTGGCGGCATGGATTGTTTCAATGTACAACCGTCTGATAACTCTGGCCTACCGGGCAAAAGAGGCACTTTCGGACATAGATGTCCAGCTAAAAAGGCGCTATGACCTTATCCCCAATCTGGTGGAGGCCGTAAAAGGCTATGCCAAACACGAGTCGCAGGCGTTTGAGAATGTGACCAAAGCCCGTGCTGCGGCTATATCGGGTGGTGCGAATGCTTCGCTACACGACAAAGCAGTAAATGAAAATATGCTCTCTGGTGCGCTAAAAAGCTTGTTTGCGGTGGCCGAGGCTTATCCTGAACTCAAAGCAAACACCAACTTTATGGAGCTTCAGCGCGAACTTTCGGATACAGAGAACAAAATACAGGCTTCCCGCAGGTTCTACAATTCAAATGTAATGGAATTGAATTCAAAAATAGATATGTTCCCGACGAATGTCATTGCGGGCGTTTTTCACTTCAAAAAGATGGAATTTTTTGATCTGGATGAAACTCCGGCCCAAAGAGAGCCCGTGCAGGTAAAATTTTAATCTCAAATGGCAACTATCTGGACTCATAAAGATTCCAATATACGGAAGACGTGGTTTTTGATAACCATTTTTCTGGTTTTAATATCCACAGTGGGCTGGGTATTTTCACGTATCTACGGAAATCCCGGAATACTTGTTTTCGCAGTGGCTTTTAGCACAATTACCAGCGTAGCGTCTTATTGGTTTTCGGATAAGGTCGTCATTGCGACGACCGGAGCAAAGTTTTTACTGAAAGAAGCCGCTCCTGACCTGCACAATATCGTAGAAAATCTCGCGATAACGGCGGGCCTCCCGAAGCCGAGGATTTATATTATAGATTCTATACAGCCGAACGCTTTTGCCACTGGCAGGAATCCTGAAAAGGCGATTGTGGCCGTTACGTCAGGCATTTTAAATATAATGGACAGGACAGAGCTTGAAGGTGTATTGGCGCACGAAATGTCACACATAGGCAACCGCGATATGCTGGTTTCCACCGTTGTTGTTGTATTGGTCGGAGTAATCCAGCTTTTGTCCGATATATTTTTGCGTTCTATGCGGTGGGGAAGGATGAGCGGTGACAACGACAGGGGTGGCGGGCAAATTCAGCTGATTTTCCTTGTTTTAGGCATAGCGCTTGCGATACTGGCTCCGTTTATCGCAATTATCATTCAGCTTGCCGTTTCAAGAAAAAGGGAATATTTGGCCGATGCCTCGGGGGTTTTACTTACAAGATATCCGGAAGGTCTTGCCAATGCTTTGGAAAAATTGGCGGCGGACAACACCCCGATGCGCCAGGCAAGCCACGCAACCGCGCACCTGTGGCTGGACGACCCGTATCAGGGAAAAAAGAAGACGGTACATTGGTTTGCAAAACTTTTTATGACCCACCCGCCGATAGAGGATAGGATAAAAATCCTCCGCCGGATGAATATCGGATAAATACAAATTATGGATTATAAATTTGGTAAAGTAATAATAATCGCTCTCGGAGGCTCCATAATCCATCCGAAAGGCGTGGACGCCAGATTTTTAAAAGAGTTCCGCAAATTTATTTTAAAATACGCCGCCCGCGGGAAAAGATTTATAATTATTACCGGTGGCGGCTCAACCGCGCGTGATTATCAAAAAGCGGCTTCTGCCGTTACAAAGCTTGGTAATGAAGACAAAGACTGGATTGGCATCCACGCGACCCGTCTGAACGCGCATCTCCTGCGCACGATTTTTTTCCGGGAAGCCGCTCCGGTTGTGATTGACCAAAGATTTAAAATAAAAAAACTCAAATATCAAATAACCATTGCTTCCGGCTGGAAGCCCGGCTGGTCAACGGATTATGTCGGCCTGCAATTGGCGGAAGATTTTAATATAGGAGAAGTAATTATTGCGGGGAATATCGCACATGTTTATGACAGGGATCCGGGCAAATTTAAAAACACGGAGATGTTTAAAAAAATTTCCTGGGCGCATTACCGCAAATTAATTCCCGCGGATTGGATTCCGGGTTCGCACGCGCCGGTAGATCCTGTCGGGGCGAGGCTCGCCGATAAAAAAAAGCTCAAGGCGATAATAATTAAAGGAACGGATCTGAAAAATTTTGACGCACTCCTTGCAGGAAAAGATTTTAAAGGTACAATTATTTCATAGGCAATTATATTTTTCTTAGCGCGGAAGGGTCGCATAGTGGTCTAGTGCGCTCGCTTGGAAAGCGAGTGTGCCGCAAGGCACCGCGAGTTCGAATCTCGCCCCTTCCGCTCTGCGAAAAATTAATTATCGGGAGAAAGCGAGTAGGGCGAAAGCTCTCGGAGGTTCGAATCCTCCCGTCTCCGTAAAAATAAAAATTTGGCACCGCATAGATGCCAAATTTTTATTTTATGAGAGATAAAACAGGGGATTTATTTCGTATTTTTAAAAAGTAAAATAGCATAAATACATCAGGCAATTGTGGATAACTCAAGTGTCTGCGGAGCGGATTTGGAGCTACAGCTAATACGTCCGGATTATTTTATATCTGTGAAACCAGTTTTTATAGATAATAAACCTTAATAAACCTTAATAAGTCATAGCTCTAAATGATTTGAATTCATTATGAAACAAAAACCCATAACAACAGCATTAGTATAGAAGGCCAAACAAAAAATTTACCGCCAAAAAAGCGATAAATTTCTTGCCCAAATTTAGCCTTATTTGCTGTATAATTAAATTGTTGTTTTTGAAGCTAAATTGAGCTCAAAAAATTGTGCTTAAAAATTATACAGTAACATCATTAAAACTTCGGTACGCGAAATTTGTTTCGTTTTTTTTGGCGTCTATTTTGATTTTTTCCAATTTTGCGGATCTGGCGTATTCTGCTCCGGGCGTTCCGCGCATAATTAGCTATCAGGGACGCCTCGCCGATACTGGCGGAGCTCTGCAGGGCGGAACAGGAACGAATTTTGATTTCAGATTTTCTCTTTTTAACGCGTCTTCCGGCGACTCGCAACTCTGGCCCGCGAATGCCGCAACTCCCTGCACGCATACTTTGAACGTCGTTAATGGAGTATTCAACGCAAATATCGGAGATACTGCGGAATGTTCCGATGTTCTTGATTTTGATTTTACTTCAACAGATGCGGTTTTTCTTAAAATCGAAGTTTTTAATACTTCAAATTCAACTTGGGAAGCTTTTGATCCGAGGCAACGTATAAATTCTTCGGCGTTTGCGGTTACGGCCGATACGCTGATGTCTACTTCAACGCAGTCGCGCATCGGCACGACTACTCCGATAAGTTCTTCGCTTCTGACAATTCAGGCCACAAGCACAAATTCAATTTTACTCACGCTCCGCGGGTTTTTAAATCAGGTTGCGAATATTTTTCAGGTGCAGGACAGCAACGGGGGAGATATTTTTACAATCAGCGGAGGCGGAAAAATTGGAATCGGCACAAGCACTCCGTCAACTAATTTTTCCGTTCAGGGAAGCGGATTGTTTTCAGGAGATGTATCTGTTGCGAATTTAATTGCCACAGGAACTTTGTCGGTCGGAGGCACGACTAAGTTTAACAACCAAACATACACATGGCCTTCTTCTATCGTCGCCGGTAATTTTTTACAGACCGATGTCAACGGAAATTTAACTTGGGCAGCGGCTTCCGCCGGCGGAAGCGGTAGCGATACTAATTGGTCATTTATCGCGACCGACGGCGGATATATCAGACTTGCGTCAACTACAAACCGGGTCGGTATAGGGACAACAACTCCATACGCAAAATTATCCGTCGGCAGTGTTAATGGCGCTGGTATTGCGACAACTACTCTTGCTTTGCAGCCTGTTTCGGGACAAATTGCGAATATTTTGGATATTTTTGATACTGCGGGAAATTTATCATCTGTAATAAATGTTTCAAATAATTTCGGTTTAGGCACTACTTCTCCTTCGCAAAGATTGTCGGTAAACGGCAACGGATTGTTTTCGGGGGGCCTGTTCATAGAAGGCCTTACTCAGCTTCAGAGCATTAACTCTTCCTCAACCGCCACTTCAACCTTAGCCGGAGGAATCTCCGCAGCAGGCCTTTCAACAACTGCAGGCCTCACAATCACTGGGGGAGGAACTCTCCTCAATACTTCTTCAGCAACTTCCTCTTTTGCCAACGGCATCAAACTTACCGCCGGCTGCTTCCTTGATTCCTCCAACAACTGCAT
>MFHL01000034.1 GCA_001778595.1 Candidatus Giovannonibacteria bacterium RIFCSPHIGHO2_02_FULL_44_11 | reverse complement strand
TGAGAGACCGCGGCCATCCCCGCCAAAAATATATTCGGAGCGCTTAAATTTATCAGACCCAAAAACATTACATTAATGTGCGCGGGTATCGCCAAAAAGCCGTATATATCTCCTGCTTTAAAGGGGATGCCGGTCCAAAACACTTTATACATCGCGAAAAGAAGAGGGAACTGAATTAGTATATTTAAAAAACCTGAAAATGGGTTGATGCCGTGTTTTTTGTAAAGCTCCATGACCGCGCGCCCTTGTTCTTCTTTATTCTTTTTTTCGTTCTGTATTTTTTTCAATTCTGGCTCTATCTCTTTCATTTTGCGCTGGGTGCGGATCATTTTGTGGGTCAGAGGAAACATAATAAAACGCAGGATAACTGTCAGCAATATTACCGAAAAACCGAGATCGTTCCACGGTAAGACGCTGGTTAAAACTAAAAGACCGTTTAAAAGCGGTTTATAAAATACTTCGTGATATATGAGCACTATGTAAGACATATAGAATATCTTTTTTTAACTCGGTAAATTTCGGCGCCTGCTTACCTTTAATCTTAACAAAAAACACCATATCTAATCCAGAGCCGGCGTCTTTTGATAACAGGTGCATCACCTCCAAAACACGCCTTTTAGTAAGGTTTCTTAATACCGCCCTGCCTTTTTGGGGCTGACCCGCGGCAAACGAAATAACCGCGCCAAATCTGCTCCTGTTTAGATTATTCTTAATATATCTGATATATACAAGATTGCCGGCCGCGTAGCCGGTTTTCTTCTTAAAAAAGGCCTCAAGAGCCTTGCGGTCAAGCCTTAGATTTTTTTTTAGCATGCCCGGCGGAAAATTTATGCTATCCGGCGCTCTTAACCGTAAGCCGTTTGCGGCCTTTCTGCCTGCGCCTGGCAAGAACGTTCCTTCCGGTTTTTGTTGCCATCCTGTTCCGGAACCCATGAGTTCTGGCGCGCTTCTTCTTTTTTGGGTTATAAGTAAATGACATAATTCTTATGTAATGAAATTCTACAACGTTTCAAAATTTTTGCAATATTCACAGTTCATCCACAATCTATTAACATTCGGGTGCAATCTTAAACTATAGAATTGTTTTATAGTTAACATATAAACTTTAAACCAAAGAAATAATGAATAACCAAGAACTATGGACGCGGGCGTTGTCGGAAATTGAGCTTTCGGTGTCTCGCGCCAATTTTGTTACCTGGTTTAAAGACACTAAAATTCTGGACCAGAAAGAAGGAACCGTCATTGTCGCTGTTCCAAACGGCTTTTCAAAGGAATGGCTGGAAAATAAGTATCATAAATTCATTCTTAAATCCATAAGAGCGCTCGTACCTGAGGTCAGATCCGTAAGCTATAGCATCATTTCCCCCGACACAAGCGTTGCTAACGGCTATGCGTCTTTGAAAATGAAACCAAAGAGGGAGTTTTCTTTACCGGCCGAGGAACAGCTTGAATTTAAAGAATTTGCCGTAGATCCCAAAACCAATCTTAATCCTAAATATACCTTTGAAACCTTCATCGTGGGCTCTTTTAACGAATTGGCACACGCTGCCGCGCTGGCGGTAACTCAAAATCTGGGCAGGGCTTATAATCCCTTATTCATATATGGCGGGGTGGGCTTGGGTAAAACACACTTATTGCAGGCTATTGGAAATTATTTAATAAAAGAAAACAAAAATAAAAAGGTAATCTATATAACCTCCGAGAGGTTTTCCAATGAGCTTGTTTCTTCTTTACAAAATAATACCGCCAACAATTTTAAAGAGAAATACAGGGAATATGACCTTTTAATCGTGGACGATGTTCAATTCTTCTCCGGTAAGGAAAAAACCCAACAGGAGTTCTTTTATACTTTTAACGCGCTTTTTGACGCCGGGAAGCAAGTGGTGTTTTCGTCCGACCGCCCACCTAAATCTATACAAGACATTGAAGAAAGGCTTCGTTCAAGGATGGAAGCCGGCGCCACGGTTGATATTTCAGAACCTGAATATGAAACAAGGCTGGCAATATTAAAATCCAAAGCCGCCGAAAGAAAAATGGATATATCGGAGGATTGTCTTGAACTTATTGCGACGGTTGTGCAAAAAAATATAAGAGAGCTTGAAGGAGCCTTAAATACCATCCAAATCCAGTCCAGATACCAGAACAAAACCCTTTCTTTTGAAGAAATAAAATCTATTTTAAATAAAAACATCAAACCAAAGTCTACGATTACACCCACCCAGATTATCAAGACAATAGCAGAGTTTTTCGATATTCCGGAAAAATCTATTTTTGAGAAGACCAGAAAGACCGAAATAGTAAGGCCGCGCCAAATAGCCATGTATCTTATACGAGAAGATTTAAAGGGCTCTTACCCTTATATCGGGCAAAAGTTCGGTGGAATGGACCATACAACCGCCATCCACGCATACGAAAAAGTTTCCGAGGAATTAAAAAAGAATCCGGGTCTGGAAGAAGAAATAAAATCTATCAGAGAAAAATATCAAAAATTAAAATAATAACCTGTGCTGAATATTAATTTAAAAACAAATCCAGTGTTTATTCACACGTTTTTTTATTTATAAACCGCAAATTAACCAAATAATATCTAACTTTTTTCCAAATTCCACATTTCCACAGTTATTAATAGTAATAGATTTTAATATAAAAAAATAACTTATTAATTTATGAAAATCAATTGTATGACACAAAATATAAAAGACGCTGTACAGGTCGCCGAACGCAATACGGCAAGAAACCAGACCATGCCTATTTTGAATACTATTTTTATCGGCGCCGACGGAGGAAAAATAAAAATCAAAGCTACAAATCTTGAAACTGCCGTTGAAATAACCATATCAGGAAAAGTAGAGGAAAATGGGAATATAGCCGTTCCGGCCAAAACTTTAAGTATGTTTTTATCCAATATCAACGACAACCAAATAACACTTGAGAGTAAAAAAGACAACCTTTTTATTAAAACAGGAAAAAACCAAACCTTAATCAAGGGCTTGTCCAGTGAAGATTTTCCTTTATTGCCGAAAGTTGAGGAAATAGAGAGTTTTAAAATACCGTCAGAGGAGTTAAAAGCTTCTATATCGGGCGTTGTTACGGCGGCAAGTCTTTCAGACCTTAAACCGGAACTCGGGAGTATACTTTTTAAAGTTTTTAAAAACACCATAAAACTTGCCGCAACGGACTCTTTCAGGCTTGCCGAATACACGTTAGTTTCCAAAAACATAAGTTCAGAAAAATTACTGATGTTTTTAATACCTCAAAAATCAATTCATGAAATATTTAAACTTATAGATAAAGATGAGAGTGTTAAATTCGGATTTAGCAAAAACCAATTAATAGTATCTGTAAATAACATCAGGTTTATATCAAGGCTTACGGACGGAATATTTCCTGATTATGAACAAATTATCCCGAAGAATTTTAAAATAACAATTATCGCCAAAAAATCGGACGTAGTTTCAAATCTTAAGCTTGCGAGTGTATTTGTAGGAAAACTGAACGATATTAATATTTCTTTCGGCGGGTCTAAAAAATCTTTGGTCCTTCAGGCTTCAAATCAGGACACGGGAGAATATTCTTCGGAAATTCCAGCCGGCGGGGAAGGAGATGATGTCAGCGTTAAATTTAATGTAAGATATCTTTTGGACGGGATAATGCAAATAAATCAGGAATATATTGTTTTTAATTTGAACGGATCAGAATCACCCCTGCTGATTAAAGGAAAGGGAGATAGTTCTTGTTTCTATCTTATTATGCCGATGAGAGGGGCTTAATATATTTTCTAACCGGAAACATTAAATATCAGGGAGCCGTCGGCTATATTTCCTACGGAGTCGTATATTTTTACTTTTATAATATTTTCTCCGATAAGCGCGCTATCCAAACTTATCACAATATCAAACAGTTTTTCTTTAAAAGAACCAGCGAATTCGTCGTTGAGATAATAATCAATTTCAGTTAAAGGAAATTTATTATCGGTAAGAATCCTTACAACAATGTTGTCGGTTTTTGAATATGAATTTAACTGCGGGCTTATTTGAAAGCCGGTTATTTTAGGAAAATTTTCCGGAATATGAATATCGTCATAACTTGTCGGGATAACGCCGCTATTTTCATCAAGATAGCCGTTTGTTAAAGCCCACTGTCTTACAGGCATCTCCCAGTTATTAAATTGAGGGCTTGATTGGTTTATCCAATAAAGCTCCGAGTGTACACTTTTTATAACCTTTATTTCCTGCGTTTCTTTGGGGGTATATTGTGTAGCCAGCTTTCCTGATATTTTATCTATTATAAATTCCTGCCCGCCGCGCCATTCCCCCCTCAAATACGGCTTATCTGCTTTAAACGGCTCAGGTTGAACGAAACCGCCGCCGGAGGGTATATACTCCAGGGCATAGTCCATAATCTCATGCCACCACGGCGCGACTATAAATCCGGCGATTTTTTTCTCCATCGGCGTGTTATCATTGTTGCCGGCCCACGCACCTATCACAATGTCGGGGGTATATCCGACGGTCCAGGCGTCGCGATAATTGTTTGTTGTGCCTGTTTTTACAGCGACTTTTTTACCCGGAAACTCCAATGCGGTGCCGAATTCGTCACCGCGCGCTTTGTTGTCGGATAAAATATCAGATATAGCTCTCGCAATATTTTTATCTATTACTTCCGTCGGAGATGTTTCCGATTGTAAAATAGCCTGTCCTGAAGAGTTTTCTACGCTTAAAATATAACGCGGACTGTTTTTAACTGCATCATTAGCAAAAACTCCGTAAGCTGAAGTGAGCTCGAGCAAAGAAACCTCTCCTCCTCCCAAAACCAGCGTTAACCCATAGCGGTCGGGCTCGTTTAAAGAAGTTATTCCGAAATCTTTTACCGTTGATAAAGCGTTGGTGAGTCCGGCTAAATAAAGCACTTTTACCGCCGGCACATTTAGCGATTGCGCCAGTGCGGTGCGCAAAGAAACCGGTCCGCGGAATATCTCGTCATAGTTTTGCGGGTGGTAGCATATATCGGGTTCTTTTCCGGGCGGAGGAGTTCCCGCAGGATCACACGAAGGATTAAATTCCGTCGGCACATCAAAAACCGTCGTTTCAGGCGTATATCCTTCTTTAAACGCGGTGGCGTATATAAAAGGCTTAATAGATGAACCGGGCTGTCTATGAGTGGTTACTACATTAAAATTACCCTCGCGGTCCATATTAAAATAATCACGCGAACCTACCATGGCCAATATATCGCCTGTTTTCGGGTCTATAACAACTACGCCCTCGTTGTTGGCGTTGAAATTTTTTGCTATTTTTTCAGAATGATTTTTAATAATTTCCTCGGTTTTTTGCTGGAGAGAGGCGTCGAGTGTTGTGATAACTTTAAACCCCTCCGTGGCTATAATGTCTTCTCCAAAGCGCTTGTTTAATTCATCTCTGACTTCTATCACAAAATGCGGAGCGATTATTCCCTGGGTTCTTATGGGCGAGAATTTAACTTTGTCTTTTACCGCCGTCTCATAATCTTTTTTGGTTAAATATCCAAGTTCATTCATTCGCTTCAAAGTAAGCCTGGCCCTGTCACCCAGTTCGTCCACGTGTTTTCCGTAAGGAGAATAATAGCTTGGCGCGTTCGGCATGGAAGCTAAATACGCGGATTCCAGGACAGTCAAGTCTCTGGCGGGTTTTGCAAAAAAAGTCTGTGCGGCGGATTCTATTCCATACGCCCCGCTGCCGTAAGGTATCTGATTCAAATATAGGTTCAATATCTCATCTTTTGGATATTTTCTTTCCAGTTTGAGCGCGAGAATTATTTCTTTTAATTTTCTTGTTATTGTTTTTTCACCGGTAAGCAAAGTATTTTTTACTACCTGCTGGGTTATGGTGGACCCGCCCTGCGCGTAACTTCCGTGCAAAGTATTGTTGACGACCGCCCTTACAAAAGAAAGCGGACGAAAACCGTAATGCCTGTAAAAAGAATCATCTTCAAGGGCAATCGTGGCATTTTTTATATTTTTCGGTATTTCTTCAAAAGGAATAACGGTGCGCTTTTCTTCGCCGTGCACATCGTAGAGAAGTATCTGTCCGGTGCGGTCAAAGATTTTTGTGGATTGGGCGACCTTGCGCTCGTTGAAATCGGCGATATCGGGCAGATTTATCGTTGCGGCAAAAACGACCACCAACAGCGCGAAAAATAATATTGCCGCGGACGCCCAAAGCAATATTTTTTTCCTTATTTTTTTATTTTTCCAACGGACCATCATACCGGCCATTATAGCTGTTTTTTTTATTTTTTTCAATTTATGATAGAGTATTATTAATGAAAGCAGACGAAGGTAAAATAAAAGAAATTTTAGAGAAAGGAACCGCTGAGGTCATTGAGCGTGCGCACCTAGAGCAGGCTCTGAGGTCCGGCAGAAAACTGAAAGTAAAATTCGGAATAGACCCGACGGCCCCCGACCTGCATCTTGGGCATATGGTCCTGTTAAGAAAACTAAGGCAATTTCAGGATCTTGGACACCTGGCCATATTGATTATAGGCGATTTTACGGCGCGAATAGGCGATCCATCGGGCAAAGAAACAGCAAGAAAACCGCTTAAAGAGGCGGAAATCAAACAAAACACTAAAAAATATCTAAATCAGGCGGGCAAAATAATAGACATAAAAAAGGCAAAAATCTTACACAACAGCAGATGGCTATGTGATGCGTCTTTGCCGATTACGCTTTCGGCGAAAGTAAGCGTCCAGCAGGTTTTGGAAAGGGAAGATTTTCAGAAGCGCCTCAGCGCGCACCAAAGCATTACCATGCTAGAACTGCTCTACCCGTTATTTCAGGGTTACGATTCGGTTGCGGTAAATGCCGATGTAGAGATCGGAGGTAACGACCAAAAATTTAATTTAATAGCCGGACGGAAAATTCAGCGCGCGTTTAATATACCGGAGCAGGATATTTTAACCGCGCCGCTTTTGGTGGGGACCGACGGAGTAAAAAAAATGAGCAAGAGCGCCGGCAACTATATTGCACTGGACGAAAAGCCGAATGAAATGTTTTCTAAAATAATGATGGTGCCGGACAAGGAGGTAGACAATTATTTTTCTTTGCTTACCGATATTATGCCGCAGGCGCAAAACATAAAACCGATGGAGGCTAAAAAAAATCTTGCGTGGGAAATTGTAAAAAATTTTTACGGAGAAAAAGAAGCAAACAAAGCCAAAGAATATTTTGAGAAAACTTTTTCTAAAAAAGAGACCCCGGAAGATTTAAAAAATTACAAAGTCAAAGCAGGAGAGAGCTGGATAAATTTTCTTTTGGGGAACAAGTTTGCTTTCTCCAGAACAGGAGCTAAAAGATTATTAAGTGGCGGAGCGATTGAATTAGATGGAGTGAAGGTTGTGTGGGCCGGCGAGAAAATTACAAAAAGCGGCGTGGCGAAGATAGGCAAATACAAATACATAAAAATAGAAGTATAAATTTTACCAAAGAAAAACCCGGCAGCTGCCGGGCTATTCTTCCAGGTCTTCTTCCAGCTCCCAGGAATCCAGATCTTCATCTTCTTCATCTTCAAGGTCTCCGTCTAGCGCGGCATCGGTGGGTTCGAGGCCTTCATCTTTAGTGTCGTCGTCCGGCATTTTTTTGGTCTTTATGTTTGCCATTTTTTAATATGTTTATCGGCCTTTAAATTAACACTTTCAACACAATGCTTCAAAGTCTAAAAAAGTTCTTAATTGCTGGCAAATGCCAGGGGTGTGGATAAGTTATGGATAAGTGGATAAGGTGGGCAAAGATGCGGAAACCACTGCCAGAGCCAATGCGTCAGTCTCGTCGTCTAAAAGCTTATTTTTAGGCATATTTATCGTCAGTTTGAGCATTTCAGCAACCCCTTCCTTGGAGGCATGCCCATATCCACAGATAGCCAATTTGACCTCCGAAGGAGCGAACTCTTTTATGGATAGGCCATGCTTTGCCCCCAGCGCTAAAATTATGCCACGGACCTCGCCGATTACAAGGGCGGTTTTCACATTCTTAGAAAAAAATAATTTTTCCGTGGATAGCCCGGTCGGTTTTTCTTTTGCGATTAATTCATCTAAAAACTGATATATTTCCCATAATCTCTCGCTCACGGGTTTGTTTTTAGAAGTTTTTTTGACTCCCGAATTAACCCGCGCAATCTTATTGCTGTTTTTTTCTACCAAGCCCCACCCCAGCCTTTCTATGCCGGGGTCTACTCCTAAGATACGTTCGGCGTGCGTGTTCATATATAATTATTTTATTTAAAAAACAGCTATCAAGCCAGCACCGCACATTATTGTTAATATTCCGAGCAGTTTTGTAACAATATTGAATTCATCGGTTTGTTCTTTAAGAAATTCCGGTTTATAAAAACTTAAAAGAAGCGCATAAACGAATGTAAACATCGGCTGTACCGCAACGACGGCGACAACCAACGAAACCGGTCCAAGCGATAAAGCCGCGTAGAAAAAAACTTCGGCAACGTAATAAATAACTGAAACGGCCAGCACCATCAAAAAAATATTAATTTTAAGATTTTGAATATCAGCTAAAAATCCGCGGCGTATTTTCGGGAAACCCAGCATTGATAGCGAACCTGCAACACTGCCGGCGCTGGCCCAGAAAAAGAACGACCAGAAATCGATATAGTTAAGAGAAAAATCACTTACAATGTCTCCGACGGCGAATAAAAAAGAAAAAACGATTATTGTCCGGAGAACCGGAGAAACAATAATTTTCCCGCGCTTTTTATGTGAAATAATAAACGCGCCTGAGACGATCAATAATATTCCTATGTAAGCCCAAAACGATAATACCTCCCCGAATATAATATAAGAAAGAATTACCACAAAGATCGGTGACGTCCATTCGAAAGAAGCAATTCTGGAAGCTTCCTCCCGCATCATCGCCTTGTTGTAATACAAAAGAGAAAAAACAATCAGCGCTCCGAATAAAAAAGCGACCCAGGAAAAAACCGGGTCATAGCGGATGGACAGAAAAAGCGGTATTAACAGGGCAGGCAAAATATCATTTAAATTCGTTAAAATATCGTAGGAATAAGCACTTAACCGCCCGCCGGTTAACAGGCGTTTATCCAGGATATTATCCAGAGCCCACAGCATCGCGGCGGCTAGAGCAAAAAGAAACCAAGAGGCCATATAGCGGTTATTCGATATCTGCGTTCGAATAAACGTCCTGAACGTCTTCCTGGTCGTCTAGCGCGGACAGGAGATTTTCAAATTTTTGGATATCGCCGCCTGAAAGTTGGGCGGGGAACTTTGCCGTAAATTCCTTCCCATCTTTATTGAACGCCCACATTGAGGAGCCTCGTTCGCCGAGCTTTGCTCCGTGCTCGGAAAGCAAATGTTTTATTTCGTTCGTCGTGCGGTTTGAGTTGTCGGTCACCGCCGTAATAATTATCGCCGAGCCCCCGGGCCCGTAAACTTCGTAGAGAACTTCTTTTAATTCAACGCCGTCTTTGGCGGAGGCTTTTGCGATTGCGCGCTCAATATTTTCCGACGGCATATTTGCTTTTTTTGCCTCTTCTATCGCGCCGGCAAGCTTATGATTTATTTTTGGGTCCGCCCCCAGCTCTTTCGCCGTGAGCGTTACCGCGCGCGAAAGTTTTGAGAAAATTTTCCCGCGCTTCGCGTCAGTCGCCGCTTTTCTGTGTTTTATCTGAGCCCACTTGCTATGCCCCGACATTGTTATTTTTTTTGCGGTTACCGCTTGAGTAATCCAAAATTAAATTTTTAGCTTCATAAATTTTCGGGATTTGTTTTATTGTGAAAGATTTTTCTCCCGCGGTTTGTATATTAATATTGCCGTATTTTAAAAGCGTAGCCATAATGTCGGGTATTTCAACGGTTATATCCTGAACCTTATCCAGCATAAATTCGGATATTTCGCGCCGGAAAAGCCCTTTCTGTTCTATGTCTATTATCCTTTCGCTGGTTATTACCCACATATCAAGGTAATAATCCACCCAGAACATGAAAAGGAACAAGGAGATTATCATCAGATAAATTACCTGAAAAAATAATATTGCCGCTCCGGCATTATCAAGCTGAACAACTTTCTGCATCGAATCCAGAGCTAAAATGCCCGGAACCACGATTAAAGGCAGCAGCGCTAAAAAAGCACCCGCAAGAAACCTGCTGACGATGACTATCCAGTGTCTGTGCAATACCATTAATATTTTTTCGTTTTGGTTTAAATGAATCATGAAAGGGGAATATTAAAAAATAATATCATAGACAGCACGCCTAAAAGCAAAATAACGGTCAAAAACGCCCTAATAATTACCTTGGAAAGGTCCTGGCTCATTGTGTATTCTTTGATATGCCATAAAACCGCCGCCACAAAAAATCCGTATACACAGAGGAACAGAATATAAATGATAAACGCGGGAAGAAAGCCCATATGGCTATATTAGCACTTTTTTGCCATTATTATTAACGACGTGATTTAAAAAAACACCGCTGTATTAACAGCGGCTTAGAATTTTCCAGACCTCTATAACGTCATCGCCGAACATTTTTGACGGAGTGCGCATATGAATTCTACATTCTGAAAACACTTCGGAGATGTATTTTGAAGGGTCTTCAATCGTTTGGTAGCTTACTATCCCGCCGGTTTCGCCGACCATTTCAAGGTCGCGTTTACTTTCATAGAAAAACCCGCCTACCAACGCGTGCTGTATCCACGGAATACCGCAGAAAATCTTTTTGTATAAGGCATACTTATCATCTGCCGAAAGGCAACATTCTATTGAGAATAAACTCACGAAAACAGTCGGCATAAAATGCAGGGCGCGCACAAAATCCAAATTGTTATAATCCGCCCGGACAAAATTTTGAATCTGCCCGGCATTATTCATGTCAACACCGGCATATTCGTTGTAATGCCCATATAGCGAATATTCTCCCAAACCGCAGCCAAGGTCTGCCACAAAGAGCGGAGTTAGCCCCGTAAATTTACGGAAACATTCAAAGACCTTATTGTGGTTTCTGCGCACCGTTTTTTCCTGAAGATAAGCCCGATACATTCTGTAAAATTCAGCATCGTATGCCATTTTGACACCTAAAAACTTGAATATTCTACATAGATGATATATGTTTGGTTCAGATAAATCAAATATCTTGGAGTGAAGAATGAAAACTATCTATCTGGCGGGCGGATTGTTCAACGCGGGCGAAAGGCTGCATAATCTTTTTTTGGAAAAGTATCTGAAAAAATTAGGGCACAATGTCGTTTTACCGCAAAGGGAAGCGCTGAAATTTGATAGCTCCGCAGGATTTAATTTAGACGGCGTGAAAAAGGAATGCAAAGAACATTCTACAGATCCGGGCAATATTTATGTCGGGAGCGCCGACGGCGCGGATGCGGATGGCGGAACGGCCGTGGAATACGGTTTAGCTATCGGTGCCAAAGATGAAGCGGTTGTGTATAGGACGGATATCCGCACCGATACTTCAAAAGAGATCGGCGTAAACGCAATGTTATTACTTGAGGGAACCGCCTTTGTTTGTTATCCTTGTTATTTTACGGAACTCGAGCAAGTAGAAAAATATTACGAAGAGCTTGCGAATAAAATACATTGTGCAGTCCAGAGTTTACCACTTAGATGTCGGACGTCTAAGTAGGTTAATCTAAATCAAAAAGGAGCCATAAGCTCCTTTTTATATTAAAATTTACTGCCAGCAGGCCGACGGATTGATATGTTTTTAGTTTTATGCTAATTTTCGAAAAGATTTTAAGAATAATTAATGGATATAGAGGTGCTTTACAGGCGGACTTTGTTGTCTCACCCAAACCTATTTATACCCACATTCAGCGAAAATAATATTTGTGCGTTATTGTGTTCGTGGGGATTATCTCAGAAAATATTAAATTCTATCTCTATGCGTTTGGAATTTTGGCCCACCATAGATTCTTATATTGGAGAATATGGCGGGAAAAAGGGAAATCAACATGTTATTAAGATAAATAATCACTATGTCCAATCGACGCCGGAGCAATTTAATTTAACCGTAATTCACGAGTTAAGGCACATGTTTTGGAATATAATTGATCCGTTAGCCGCTCGAACACATTTTGATAAAGAAGGCTTCGTATTTAGGTGCTGCACTCAAGTCCAATGTTGCCGCCCAAAAAAGTTCGAAACAGAGGAAAACGACTGCGTCGCGGCAGAAGAAAAACATAAAGATTTTATCGTGGCCGCTCTTGTTGCTCCCGGCGAGATAAGACTTTATTAAATATAGGGTCTTTTTTTATATCAATTTTTGTTGATTTTGGGTTGTGGCAGGAGGAGTCAGTCCCAGGTGTTCATACGCGCGTGCGGTGGCGCATCTTCCGCGCGGAGTGCGTTCAAGAAAGCCCAATTGCATAAGATACGGCTCGTAAACTTCTTCTATTGTTTCGGCCTCCTCCATAACCGCGGCCGCAAGCGTGCCGACCCCGACGGGGCCTCCGGCGAACTTTGTAATTAAAGTATCTAAAATTTTTCTATCTAAAGATTCCAGTCCCATCTCGTCAATATCCATAAGCTTCAGCGCTTCTCCCGCAAGGTCCGCGGTTATGATGCCTTCGCCTTTTACTTCCGCGTAATCGCGGGCGCGTTTCAAAAGGCGGTTCGCGATCCTCGGAGTAAAGCGTGAGCGCGACGCAAGCATTTTGATAGCTTCCGGTTTGGTTTCCACGCATAATATTTTTGCGTTCCTTTCCAGTATCTTTTCTATGTCTTCTTCGGTGTAAAAATCCAGCCTGAAAGAGCCTCCGGAGAAGCGCGAGCGCAGAGGAGAAGAAAGTAAGGATGTGCGCGTGGTCGCCGCGACCAAAGTGAACGGTTTTAAGGGAAGGTGATAGCTTTGTGCGGATGGCCCTTTGCCGCTTACGAAATCTATAGAACGCGATTCGAGCGCCGGGTAAAGAATTTCTTCAATCAATTTACTTAAGCGGTGGATCTCATCAATAAACAAAATATCGCCATCTTCTAACCGTAAAATTATAGCGACAAGGTCTCCGACTTTGCTTATTGCGGGGCCCGAAGTAATTTTTATCTGCGCATTCATCTCGCGCGCCACAAGATGGGCGAGCGTGGTCTTGCCCAAACCGGCCGGTCCGTGAAAAAGCACGTGTTCTATCGGTTCGTTGCGTTTTTTGGCGGCTTCTATTAAAATTTTAAGGTTCTTTTTGAGTTTATCCTGACCTACATATTCATTGAAATTTTTAGGCCGTAAAGCCAAGTCTAACGACGCGTCTTCGCTTCTTTGTTTGGGGCTAAGGCTATTTTGTTTTTCTTCACTTGACATAGTTAATTTAATTTGCTATAATGCACCAAGATTCTGCCTGCTAGTCTCTAGGCAATAATCCCATTTTTGGGATAGCTGATTTCTTTTTTAGTTTATAGGATGGCTTTGTTGTCCGCTTTACGCGGCGCTTACTCGGCTATTCCTCGAAAAAAATCTAAGCTCTATCTACCCATGGAAGAGCAATTGCCTAGAGACTAACCGGCGGAATCTGTCCATTTTTTTTATTCAGACGCAACCCTATTCAACTCTTCAAGGGTTGTGATGCCCTGCATTATTTTAATAATACCGTCCTGATACAGGGTTAGCATTCCTTTTTTTATGGCCAGCGCCTGAACATCAGCTGCGGGCGGGCTTGTAATTATCAGTCTTTCCATTTCATCGTCCACTAAAAATGCCTCAAAAACCCCTATCCGACCTTTATATCCGGTTTCGGCGCATTTTTCGCACCCGACCGGCCTGAAAACGGTTATTTCTTTAGGTAATCCCGCTTTGAAAGATTCCGGTATTGTTTTTGCGGTTTTTTTAAAGAGAGAGGTTTCTTCGGCTGTGGGCTTGTCCGCTTTTTTGCAAAAAGCGCAAAGCTGTCTTGTAAGGCGCTGTGCCATTGCGATATTAAGAGCCGGTGAAATCACATTTACTTTTACTCCCAAGTCTATAAGCCGGGGAACGGTTCCTGCGGCGTCGTTTGTGTGCAAAGTTGAGAAAACCAAGTGCCCCGTAAGCGCGGCATGCATTGCAATCTGGGCTGTTTCAAGGTCGCGGATCTCTCCTACTAATATAATGTCGGGGTCTTGCCTCAATATTGAGCGCAACCCGTTTACAAAGTCATATCCTTTGCCGGGATCTATCTGCGTCTGGGTTATGTGAGCAATATGATATTCAATCGGGTCTTCAATGGTAATAACTTTTACCTCCGCCGATGAAATCGATTTTAAGAAGGCATAAAGAGTCGTGGTTTTTCCTGAACCGGTAGGCCCGGTAACCAATATCATGCCGTTCGGCCTTAAGAGTTCCGCTTTCATCAATTCGTACAGAGCCGGCTGCATACCCAAACTTTCGTATTTAATAGCGATAGTTTTCGGCAACAACAACCTCATTACTATGGATTCGCCGAACGGCCCTGGAAGAAAAGAAGTTCTGACCTCCACATTTTCATTCGAGGTTTTAATAGTGAATCTGCCGTCCTGTGGTTTGTTGCGGATATTAAGCTTAACTTCGGACAACAGCTTGATGCGCGAAAGCAATAATTGGTAAAGAGGCGTCGGTATGTCCACTATATCCTGCAACACACCGTCTATTCTCAATCTTATTTTCGCGGACGCGACCTCCGCTTCAATATGGACGTCCGAAGCGTCGGCATCAAGCGCTCCCGCGAATAAAAGCTCAAGAGTATCGGATGCCTTGCGCACATCTTTTTCCCGCGCGGCCAGAAGCGCTTTTTTAAAATTAGAAATGGAATGAAGCGCGGCGCCGTACGATTCAAGTTTTGATTTGGAAATATCAATTATTCCTACCTTGGTTTCTTCAAATCTTGGTATTTCTTTATATTTTGAAAAGGCCTTATCAAGGCCCGTGGGCGAAACCAAAAAAATCTGTACTTCGTATTTTCTTCTTTTTAGGCTGTCCAGCGCATCTGCAACGCCGGGCCTATCGGGATTGGTGAGGGCGACCTGCAGTTTTTTACCCACGCTTTGGATGACGGCCATAGAGTTGGCGCGGGCATTGGTTTCGGGGATTATTTTAAGGGAATCCAGATCAATGGTCATTTTTGACAGGTCAAGGTAAGAGATTTTGTGCCTTTGGGCCAAAACTTGAGCAAGCTCCTCTTCTTCTTTTTTTCTTAATTCGGCAAGCCTATCGGTTGTATCCATAAATTTATCTTAGCTCTTGGGGCGGTTTTTGTTAAAGAACAACTTTATTAATCTTTTAAGCGAGCCCGCGGAGATGCGCCCTTATCTTTATTTCAGCTTCTGAAAATGCCCGGAATCCGTGTACAAAAAAATAGTTTGATGAGGGAGTCAGCCCGAAGGACGAGGCGAGCGCAGGGAGTTTTTCTTCGCCGCCGATAATAGCGGATATGTTCCGCGAAGGGGCCTCCTCGTCCGCTTCAGATTCCCATAAAAGAGCGAAATACTTGGGGTTCTTCGTCAGATTTTTGATTTCTTTGAGTATGGATATTAAAATATCCGGGCCGGCGCCGGTTTTTACAAGGTCGGCCCTGGTTAAAAACGTCCAATGAGTTTGGAGCTCTTTTTCAAAATTGCTTCTGCCAAGCGCCCTTCCTAAGGTTTTCCAGAAATCCCGTCCAAAAAATGATTCCCTGGCCTGTGAAATTATTTCCTTATTTACAGACGCGCCGAGCAGAGAGCAGAGCGCAAGGTTTTCGGCGTTTGGAAAAGCCAGCTCTTTGTTTTCCTCTTCCAGAAGCACCCACAAAGGTTCAATGAATTCTTTGGGTATTTCAGGGCAGAAGGCGCTGATAATGCCGGCGGTTTTATTAGCAAGCCCTCTTTCTTTTGAGGTAATTTTTACAACGTCCTTATAAGGCGTTGAATTTAATATTTTTTCCGCTTCCTCTGCCGCCGTATCCAGAAGTATCAGCATATCCACGGGCTCTTTTTCTTTTTCTATAACTATGCCGTCGGTATTTAAGATATTTTTCCCCTTCAGTATAATTTTGAGCATCTCTCCGTCTTTTTCGTAATTTAGCTCCTCAACGGGTATTTTCGCGGTATCAAGTTTTATTAATACGCGTTCGGGAGCGGAGAAATTATTATCTAAAACCGAATCTGTGAATAAAATTCTTAAAAGTTTTAAAACTTTTTCGGAATAATTATTGATATCAAGCGAAGAACGCTTGCCCAGGCGCAAAAAAAGGCTATGGAGTATCGCGGCTGACAAAATTTTTGCGAGATCGTTCGTTTGGCCGGTTCTCACGTATACCGTATTTATTTTTTCTACGGCTTCTTTGAATTTTTTTACCGCGTCGTTCATAATTGCTTTCATTCGTAGCACAAAGCCTATTTTTTATGCAAAAGTGGATAACTTTTAGCCACTTGACTTATACCTAATTTAGGTGTATAATTAAAAACAGATAAGCAAAAAACGGCTCTAAATAAGGGCGAAACAATAACGTTGAAAACCAAAAAGGAGGGTTTTTATATGAAAAAGTTGCTGACGATTGGTATTGTGTATCTCATTTATCAGTTTTTTGGGTTTGCGGCTCCTGAATTGCTTCAGGCCGGCGATCGGCATTATGGACAAAGACACGAACAACGCCGAGTTTATCGGCCTCAACACCGCGTATACGCTCCGGTTCCGATTATTGTTGTTCCGAGGCGCCCCGTTTATACCCCGTGGTACCCGATATATGGTCCTGCGCCGGTTTATCAGTATCCACACCCACAGGTAATCGTACGAGAGCGGGTTGTGGTTGTGGAGCGCCCAGTTATCGTTGAGCGCGAGGCTTCTGCGCCCGCACCTCAGTATCGGTCAGGTTTATTTTTAAGCGGCGGAAGCCCGGAGGTCCAAGCCGCAGTGAAAAAGGAGTTGTTAGACAAAAAAGTTTTAATAACAACCGACCGTTCGTCTGCCGCAAGCGAGCTCAAGATTTCCGAGAAAATAATCGGCGATCCATGGTTCCGAATCGAGCTTGAACTGATTGACCTCGAGGTTAACCGTATCGTTTCGGCTTCTGATGGAAGCTATCCATACAAAAGCCGGAGTGAGTGGGGAAAACTCGAAGCGATTCGGGAAGCCGCTCACGCCGCCGTCAGCAGCCTTAAATACCTCTAGTTTTGTCCCAGGGGCGTCCGCATATCGGGCGCCCCTGTTTTATTTATGTGCTATAAATAAAAAATGGATTCATTGGACATCCTTACTAAAAGTGCCGAAGAAACGAAAAAACTCGGCGAAAAATTGGCTTGTGAAATAATGATAGAAGTCGGACTTCTCTCATTAAAAAAAACAGCTTTAGTTGTAAGTCTTGAGGGAGAATTGGGTGCGGGGAAGACGACTTTTACACAAGGATTTGCGAAAGGATTGGGGATTAAGGAAAATCCTAGAAGTCCGACGTTTGTGATTATGAGAGCGTATGAGATAAAAAATTCCGACCGCTTTGCTAATTTTATTCATATCGACGCTTACCGTATTGCCTCAAAAGACATGAAAACGCTCGGTTGGGATGAATTTTCAAAAAAACCCGGCAATATAATTTTAATAGAATGGGGCAACCGCATAAAAAATATTTTACCCAAAAAGTCTTTAATTATTTCTTTCGGACATATCGGACATAAAGATAAAAGATTAATTAGAATTTGTCAGTATGAATAATAAAAATATGTCCCGATCCGCTGCGGATCGAGGATCTTCGACTGCGTCGGGAAAAACTCTTGTTTTATTGGACACTCACGCATTAATTCACCGCGCGTATCATGCATTGCCGAAATTCACGTCCAAAAATACAGGCGAGCCGACAGGGGCGCTTTACGGACTATCCACAATGCTATTAAAAGTAATCCGCGAGCTTAAACCGGATTATTTGGTTGCGGCTTATGATTTGCCGGCTCCGACCTTCAGGCACGAGGCCTATTCCGCTTATAAAGCAACAAGAAAAGAAGCGGAAGCTGATTTGGTTGCCCAGCTTAAAAGATCGCACGACGTTGTTGCGGCTTTTGGTATCCCCGACATCTCCGCGCCCGGGTTTGAGGCTGATGACGTTTTAGGGACAATAGTTGAGCAATGTCGAACATTGAACGTTCGACACGTTCGACAAGATAGTCTGAAAATAATTATAGTGTCCGGTGATATGGATGTTTTACAGCTGGTTGATGATGATCGAGTAGTCGTTTATACAATGAGGAAGGGTCTGGAAGACACGGTAATATATGACGAAAAAAAGGTTCTGGAACGGTTCGGCTTCGGTCCGGGCGCGCTGACCGACTATAAAGGGCTTCGTGGAGATGCTTCCGACAATATAATCGGCGTGCCCGGCATTGGCGAAAAAACCGCGACGGATATTATTAAAAATTTCGGAAATATTGAGAATTTATATAAAGAAATAGAGAAACCCAAGGTTCCTGCCTTGCCGGCAGGCAGGTTGGAGGGTAAAAGCGGACTTTTAAAGCCAAGAATAATACAATTGCTTCTAGACCACAAAAAAGACGCTTTTTTTTCAAAAACCCTGGCAACTATCCGCCGGGACGCGCCAATCAAATTTCAGATGCCGGAGGCGGATTTTGCTTTAAAAAAAGAAGAATTAACAAGGCTTTTTATTGAGTTGGGCTTTAGCAGCCTTGTCTCCAGAATATAATTCAGAGTTATGCACACGTAGATAATAACAATGGCCGTTTTTAGTGCAATAATTAAAGAATGAATATAAAAAGCATAGTTTTTACTATTTTTGTGTTTTTAGTCATTGCCGGGGCGCTTTTGTATTATTTTCTGGCCACCCCTTCGTTCGTTGTTAAAGAAGGCCCGCCCAAGGTCATTGCGGTGCTTATTGCTTCGGATTTACAGCTTAGCTCGGTAGAAGGCGTTAAAGCCGGCCTTAAAGAGCTTAATTATCAAATAGACAAAGACGTAATTATTAAATTAAATAATCCCAAAGGCGACAGGGAATTTACCGCTGAAATGGCCAGGCAAATGGTGGCTTCAAAGCCGGACTTAATGGTTGGGTTGTCTACCTCGGCCTCATCAGCTTTAATAGAGGCCAATAAAGACGCTAAACTTCCATTAGTATTCGGCGACGTCGGAAATTTTCAGCAGCTTGGGATTACCGACATAAAACACCCCGGCGGAGTTATGACCGGCGTGGTAGTTGATAATGTCGGGGTAGCGCCGAAAAGAATGGAAATTTTAAAATCATTGAGTCCCAAGATTAAAACCATCGGGATTTTGTTGAATCCGAAACATGTCAGTTATCAGGATATTTTAAAATCGTCCGGTGAAGGAGCGGAAAAGCTCGGTATTAAATTAATATGGTATGAAATTGCGGCAAAAGAAGACATAGCCAAGGCAATGGCTAAGCTCGTCAAGGAAAAGCCTGATGCCGTTATGACCACTTCCGAAGCCTTAATTTCAAACAATCCAAGCCTGATAACGCCAATATTGAGGACAGCGAAAATCCCATCAATGGATTTTAATGTTGAAGTCGGCATACAAGCGGGTTACCTGATGGTTTATGGAGTCAGTCGTTTTGAAATAGGCAAACAAAGCGCAAGAATAATCGATAAGGTTTTAAAAGGAGAAGACCCCGGAAGCATCCCCGTCGAATTCGCGTCCACGCCTTCTTTGGAAATAAATAAAGCGCTTGCGGACGAGATGGGCATTGAGATACCAGACCCTCTGCTTTTACAGGCAAATAAAGTTTATCGTTAACAATTTGTTGTTTTATTATTAATAAAAAAATTACATGAATATAACATTCAAACAGGCTTCATATGCGATTCTCCTGACTATTATAGTTTTAGGGGTGGTTTACTCGGTTTATAATTTCGGAGGGCAAAACCAGCCTCCTCTTCCGCCGAAAAATTATAAAATAGGATTTTTATTGACTGATAAAGATATTGGAAGCGCGAATATAGCCGGATTTAAGGTCGGAATGGAAGCTGCCGGCTACAAAGAAGGAGTCAATGTTACTTATATTGAAAAAAACGCAGGAGCGGACCGCGCGGCGGTTATGGACGGTTATGCGAAAGAACTTAATGACATGGGGCTGGATATTATTCTTACAGGCTCAACATCTGCTACGCAATCATTGGAAAAACTGGACCTTAAAATACCGGTATTTTTCCTGGCCGCCGGCATTCCCGGCCAACTTGTGAAGAATCCGCAAAAACCGGAAGGAATGGTTACCGGCTTGGGCGAGCCCTCGGCGGAATTCGCAGGCCGGAGACTGGAAATCCTTAAACAAATGGTCCCGTCCGCAAAAAAAATAATATCCATTGTTGAAAAAGATTATCCGACGGCAGATGTATTTAGGGCAAAACTGAATGAAGCCGCGCCTGTTTTGGGGGTAGAGATGGTTTATATAGAAATAAGCAGGGATAAAATTGATGAGATTTTAAGTAAACTCCCATTGCTTAGCAAATCTTTGGGAGACGCATACATTGCCTGCACATGCAGAAGCAATGAAAAATATTCAAAGGAGCTTTCAGCCGCATTGTTAAAAGCGAAATTGCCATCAATCAATCCGGAGACGGAAATCGGGGCAAAGATAGGCTGGCTTGCTTCGCACAGCAATGACAGATATAAAAACGGTATTCAGGCTACGAGCAAAGTAATAAGAATATTGAACGGTGAGCCCATTTCTAATATTCCGGTGGAATACGCGACCGATCTTATTTTAGAGCTTAATCTCGCAACTGCCAAAGCAATAGGTTTAACCTTGCCTCAAAGTATAATTTCCCGCGCAAACAAAATTTATAACGAATAATAAATATGAATATAACGCTCAGACAAGCTTCTTATGCTGTCCTCCTGACAATCATCGTTTTAGGGGTGGTTTACTCGGTTTATAATTTCGGAGGGCAAAACCAGCCTCCTCTTCCGCCGAAAAATTATAAAATAGGATTTTTACTTAATGAAAAAAGTACTGTTTTGGATGACAACCTGGCCGGTTTTAAAGCAGGGATGAAAGACTTGGGGTATCAAGAGGGTGTTAATGTAGAATACATATCAAAAAACGCCGGTGGAGATAATAAACTGGTTGCTGGGTATTCAAAAGAACTAAATGCGGCCGGCGTCGATATTTTTATCATGAATTCAACAACCGTGGCGGAAGAATGGTTGAAAATAACAGAAATAAATAAGCCCGGTTTTTTTGTTTCCGTAGGCAGGCCCGGAGCGATAGTTAAAAATCTTGCGGTTCCTGAAGGGCGGATTACCGGTTTTGGAGAGGGGGCGACTGTTGAATTTAGCGGCAAAAGGCTGGACTTTCTCAAAGAGGTTGCTCCTCAAATTAAAAAAGTTGTTTCCATAGTGGAGAAGTCACACGGCAATACCCCGCTTTTTAAAGAGCGCATAACAGCTGCGGCAAAGGCTTTGGACATGGAAGCGGTTTTTATTGAAATAGATAAACCGGAAGATTTGCCGGGCAAACTTCCGCTTTTGAAAAAAGCTGGAGATTCATATATTGCTTGTCCTTGTGTTAGCAATGCCAGGTTTGCGAAAGAAATGGTGGCGCAGTTTAATAAAGATAAAATGCCATCAGTGAGTGCAAATATTGCAACAGGAGCTAATGTTGGTTTTTTGGTGGCTTACAGCGACGACCGGTTCAAAACAGGATTAAAATCCGCCGTTTCTGTTGATAGAATTTTAAAAGGCGTGTCGATATCAAAAATTCCCGTTGAGTTTGCTACAGATGTTATTTTAGAACTTAATCTCGCAACTGCCAAAGCAATAGGTTTAACCTTGCCTCAAAGTATAATTTCCCGCGCAAACAAAATTTATAACGAATAATAAATATGAATATAACATTCAAACAGGCTTCATATGCGATTCTCCTGACTATTATAGTTTTAGGGGTGGTTTACTCGGTTTATAATTTCGGAGGGCAAAACCAGCCTCCTCCGCCTAAAAATTATAAAATAGGATTCTTAGCTTTAAGCGATAAAGACGTCCAAAGCGAAAACTATATGGCATTTAAAGCAAGTATGAAAAAACTTGGCTACGAAGAAGGTAAAAATGTTGAATACATTATTAAGCAAGGCGACAGAAATATAAAGGGTGACCTTGAAAATGGAGCCAAGGAGCTTAATGAGTCCGGGTTGGACCTGATTTTGACCGGAGGTACAACTTCCACTGTTCCACTGAAAGAATTGGCGGGTCTAAAAACCCCGGTCTATTTTCTTTCAGCCGCAAGGCCTGAATTGGTGGTTAAAAACCTTGTTGCGCCGGAAGGGCTGATAACAGGCATATCCGAAGGGGTTGTTTCGCTGGCAGGCAAGCGTTTGGAATTTTTGAAAGAGATTGATCCTTCTATAAAAAAAGTCGCATCTATTATTGAAAAAGGGCATACGACCGCCGCCGCCGCGCAGGCAAAGATTGATGCCGCCGCGCAAGAATTAGGGATAGAAACCGTGGTCATTGAAATAGAGGCGGGGAAATACGAGCAGATTTTTGAAAAGCTAAATACAATAACAAGAAAAAACGGAATAGGCGGGTATATTGCGTGCACGTGCTTAAGTAACGAGAAATACGCAAAAGAGCTGGCGGTTTATTTTCGTAAAGAAAAAATTCCTTCCATCAACGCCGAAGTCGGCATAGGAGCTAACATTGGATGGTTGGCTACCTATTCCAATAATAGGACCAGAACGGGCGAGTTGGCGGCCGAAAGCGCGGTCAGAATTTTAAAAGGCACTCCAATATCGCAAATTCCGGTTACATTTGCGAGTGATATTTTATTTGAGCTCAATTTAAAAACAGCCAGAGAAATAGGAGTAATAATGCCTCAAAGTATAATTTCCCGCGCAAACAAAATTTATAACGAATAATGGCCAGAGCTACTTCTGAATTTTCCGTTGTTAAAAAGTACCAGCTGTGGTTGCTTGGTTTTGTTGCAATTTTAACCATTCTTTCCGCTAATGCGGCGTGGATTTTCCCGACGAGAAGCGAGCTTGATACGGAGGTTTATTTACTGCACAGAACAATAGTTCTTGATATGCGGAACCAGCTCGCCGCTTTTTTGTCGCAGTATGAAAAATCTTTGATTGACGGCGCCGACGTGATTAACCAATCAATAGAAGGAAACCAATATATTGTATCGCGCCTTATGAAAGAGAATCAGCCGTTTGAGTTCGTAGCTTTGCTAGATATGAGCGGGAAAGAGGTTTTAAAAAATCACAGATTTCTTTTGGTCTCTTCTTCCGACCTGCGCGACCGTTCGGGAGAAAATTTGTTCAAAACAATTACGGAAAACCAGATATACGTAAGCCCGGTATCGTTGTCCGGTTTTTCGGAGCCATTAATTACTATTGCGGTCCCGCTTACAGAAAGCAGCGGATTCTCCGCCATATTAGCTGATATTAACCTGAAATTTTTATCGGACGTTGTAAGAAGCGCCTCTACGGAAAACGAAGGAGAGGAAGTGGCTTATATCGTCGACCAACAAGGGTATATAATCGCTCACCCGAACCAGTCTCTGGTATTCGGGAGAACCAATGTAATAGAGAGAAAAATTATCACAGAAGCTCTTAATGGAAGAGAGGCAGACACGCAAAATCGGGATTTTCAATATAAAAATGAAGCAGGTGATGATATGTTTGCCGTCATTTTACCGTTTGACCTTACCGGATGGGCCGTGGTTGTGGAAGAGCCCTACTCTCTGGCTCACCAAGCTTCGAATAGGGTATTTAATTTGGCGGTTATTTCTTTGGTTTTGGAAATTTTGATGGTGGTACTGCTGATATGGAATTATATGAATCTTATTAAATCAGCCACGCTGTATTTTCGAGAGAGAAATCAAAGAGAGGCAATATTGAACAGCCTATATGACGGGGTTATAGAGTATAATGAAAACTCGGAGATTGTTTTGATGAATCCTAAGGCGGAAGAAATATTAGGAGTAAGTTTTCGTGAAATAGAAGGACTTAGAATATCGCCCGATCTAGTGAAAACCAGACCCGAGTTAACCGCTTTGGTTGAGCTAATCTATCCGGCGGTTGCTCCTTATGCCTCCGCGACAAAACAGCTTGCCGGGTCTCCCGCCAGAGCGATGGAGATTCATATTTCAAAGCCCGAACTGAAATTATTGGTTACTATGACGCAGGTTTTGGACAAAGAAGGCCGAGTGAAAGAATTTCTTAAAATCATCCATGACGTTTCAAGAGAGCGGCTTGTTTCAAAATTAAAATCAGAATTCGTTTCTATCGCCGCGCACCAATTGAGGACGCCCTTGTCGGCAATCAAGTGGACATTAAAATTGTTATTGGAAGGAGACGCGGGGCCACTATCAGCTTCTCAGCTGGAATTTTTGGAAAAAGGATACACCATTAACGAGCGGATGATTAAATTGGTTAACGATTTACTGAACGCGGCCAGGATAGAGGAAGGTAAATTTGGGTACGAATTCAAAAAAATGGACGTCACTGCTTTTACAAAAGAAATTTTTACGAATTACGAAACAGCCGCCAAAAGTAAGTCGCTAGTTTATACTTTTGAGCAGTCAGTTGAAGATAGCCTTCCTATTTACGCGGACTCAGAAAAGCTTTCTCTCGCGCTGACTAATATTATTGAAAACGCCATCAAGTATACTCCGAACGGCGGCAAGGTTGCGGTGTCTATAAAAAAAGAAGGAGAATTTGTGAAAATCACCGTTTTTGATAACGGCATAGATGTTCCTGAAGCCGAAAAAAGCAGGGTATTTTCAAAATTTTTCAGGGCTTCCAATGTTGTGCGTCTGGAAACCGAAGGCACGGGCCTGGGACTTTTCATATCTTACAACATCATAAAAAGACATGGAGGGAATTTGACATTTGATTCCGGAAAAGACGGCACATTCTTTATGTTTACTCTTCCGCTGAGGCAGCAGGACATGCCGTTGCAGGAAGTGCCGGAATTAAACGAGTTCTTGGAATCTATTTAGATAGTGGTATAATCAATTTATGGCTAAAAACAAAATTTTAATAGTTGAGGATGAGATGGTGCATTTGAATGTAATGAAGGCAAAGCTGGAATATGAAGGGTATCAGATTGTTACCGCTACCGACGGGGAAACAGGCTATAAAATGCTTGATTCCGAGAAGCCGGACCTTGTGCTTTTAGATATAATGTTGCCGAAAATGAACGGTTTTGAGTTTCTGGCCAAGGCCAAAGAAGAGGGGAAAACGGGTAAAATCCCCATTATTGTGGTTTCAAATTCCGGTCAGCCGGTGGAAATAGATAAAGCTTTAAAGCTTGGGGCAAAAGACTATTTAATAAAAGCCGAGTTTAACCCGTCAGATGTTTTAGAGAAGGCTGAAACGGTTTTGGGTTTATCTCCTAGAAAACAAGTTGCCGCAAATAACAAAGCCACTCCGGTTTCGGCCGCGTCTATCAGTCCGGCCGGCAAAGATGCCAAATCAGGCAAAACAAAGATTCTTATTGTGGAGGATGATAAGTTTTTACGCGACCTCATTCTGCAAAAATTGCAGCGCGAAGGATTTGACACGGTTCCGGCTTTAGACGGAGAGGAGGGGTTGAAGTTGGCCAAAGAAAAAATGCCGGATTTGGTATTGCTAGACCTTATATTGCCGGGACTGGACGGGTTTGAAGTATTAAAACAAATAAAAGCCGATGCGCAAACCAAACAGATTCCTGTTATCGTCCTTTCTAATTTAGGGCAGAAAGAAGACATGGACCGGGCATTTTCCGGAGGAGCCGAAGAGTTTATGGTAAAAGCGAATTTTACACCCGGCGAAATCATTGCAAAAATAAAACAAATTTTGCAGAAAAAGTATTTTTGATTCCAAAATCTAAATGCTCTATTTTCTTTACGGAGAAAGTTCTTACCACGCCCTCCGAAAAATTTCCGATTTTAAGAACGCATTTAAAAAGAAAAGCGCAGATTTTTTAATTGAGGATTTTGACGGAGAAACGGAAGAGCTTTCCTTCGGGCAATTTCACGCTTCATTGGGACAGCAAAATCTTTTTTCCGGGACGCGGCTTGTGATTTACAGGAATGTCCTGGGTGAAGACGAAAAACTGTTCGAAGAATTGGTAAATAATGCGGATTATTTTAAATCAATAAAAGACGTTTTTGTTTTCTGGGAGCGCGAGCCCGAGACAAAAACACTGAATTTTTTCAAGAAATACTCTGAGAAGACGCAGGAAATTAAGGACGTAACGGACGTCGAATTGGATAAATTTTATGGGAATGCGTCTAAACAGGAGAAAAAACACGGTCCTGCGCCCACACCTTTTGCGTTCATAGATAAAATGTTCGGACCGAGAGCCCCGCTTGCGCTAAAAGAAATGTCCCTGGCCGGCATTGAGCCTCAAAAATTCATTTACGCTTTTTTGTGGAAATTAAAACAAAAATCCGCCCAAGGCGGGCCAGCCTCGGGCTGGCCCGACGCTTATTTTGCGGGCATAGAGGCCGAATCTCAAATGCGAAGAGACCCCAAAAACGCAGAGGAAATTTTGGAGCAATTTATTTTTTCCCTGCCCGACCGGCAGGCGGGGATAAAAGCCTAGATAACCTGGATTTTATTCTCGCCGCTTTGTTGACTTTGATTATATGCTTCTTGGCGGATTTGTCGGCGATTTTGTATGCAAAAGAGACAGCGGCTGCCGTCTTTTCCGTTTCCGCTTTTTTTATTGCTTCTTTCAATTTATCCTTCCATTCGCGGTTTACTGTCCGTCTTTTCTCTGATTGTCTTAGCGCCTTTTTAGCTGATTTTGTTATTGCCATAGGGGCAATATAGCACGTTGAATAAAAAAGAAAAGGGCGATAAAATGATAATAGATCTGAGGACGGATATGAAGACTAATATGCTTTTGATAGCGATCGGAGCTGTAATCGGGTTGTTTTTGGCAAGCGCATGGCTGACATTCTTCGGTGTGGTGTTGCTTACCGTTGCGATTGTGTCGCTGAATCTTTTGCTATTTATTAGACAAAGGCTAGCAGATACGCAGGGTCCCTACGCCGAATTTTTATTTGTAATTGATCTGTCGGGGAGCCTCGTCGCTTGCATGTGGCTGGTTTCCATTTATAAAATGATTGAGTAGCAAAGCAACAATCCCATCCACGACATTTATGTCGGGACGGGTTTTTTATTTTATGGTTTTTATTACGTCGCGGAGTTCGGCGGCTTTTTCGAAGTCTAGCTGTTTTGCGGCTTCCAGCATTTCTTCTTCCAGTTCCTGCTTTAATTTGGCGCGGGACATGTCCTTGGACATTTTTGTCAGGTCAAATTTTATCTTTTTTTCATCGGCTCCGAAAATGTTTTCAGTTATCTCTTTCTGAATTGATTTCGGGGTTATCCTGTGTTTTTTATTGTATTCTTTCTGTATTTTCCTTCTTCTTTCGGTTTCTTCCATGGCAAATTTCATGGAAGCCGTTTTTCGGTCAGCATACATTATAACCGCGCCTTCCGTGTGTCTCGCGGCGCGCCCGATGGTTTGTATAAGTGTCTGGGCGTTGCGCAAAAAACCCTCTTTATCGGCGTCTAAAATTATTACCAAAGAAACTTCAGGCAGGTCTATCCCTTCACGGAGAAGATTTATTCCTACAATGACATCATAAGAGCCCCTTCTAAGTTCGGTTAAAATTTTATGGCGCTCAATGGTTTTAATATCCGAGTGCAGGTATTCGGCTTTGATTTTTTCTTCTTTTAAAAAATCAGCCATATCTTCAGCCATGCGCTTGGTCAGGGTTGTAACGATAATGCGTTCATTTCTTTCAACTCGTTTTTTTATTTCCGAGATAACGTCCCGGATTTGTCCTTCTGTGCTTCTTATTTCCAGATGCGGGTCCAATAGTCCGGTCGGACGGATTATCTGTTCAATGACATGTTCTTTTCCGGATTTTTCCAGTTCGTACGCGCTCGGCGTTGCCGAAACATAGACCGTCTGCCCGACTTTTTTATCAAACTCCTCAAATCTTAACGGGCGGTTGTCTATCGCGGACGGCAGGCGGAAGCCGTAATTTACCAGAACTTCTTTCCTCGCGCGGTCGCCGTTGTACATTCCGCGGATTTGAGGAATAGTCATGTGTGACTCATCTATAAAAGTTACAAAATCTTTCGGCAGATAATCCAGAAGCGTTGCCGGCGGCTCTCCCTCTTTCCTGAACGAAAGCTGGCGCGAATAGTTTTCAATTCCGTGCGTATACCCCATCTCGCGTAGCATTTTTAGGTCAAAATTCGTGCGTTGGGAGAGCCTTTCCGCCTCCAGCGGCTTACCCTCCTTTTTGAACCTGATTAACTGCTGTTTTAGCTCTAATTCGATGTTTTTTAGGGCTAATTCGAGCTTTTCCTGCGGTGTCACAAAGTGCTTGGCGGGGAAAATTTTTATCGTTGCCTCGGCAGAAGATTTTTCAAGACCCGCATATTCGCCTGTTGGCGAATTGCTAAGTCTCGCGCCGTCGCGCTGCGAAAAGTCTTGAAAAACCTCTGCCTTCGGCAACTCTAAACTTAACCGCTCAAAATTTACGCGGTTTTCGGAAACCTTTTCAATAATATTTCCATCCCACTCTATTTTTATAATAGAGTCTGCGGCCGGAGAAACTATTTCAACAGATTCGCCCCTGACTTTAAAAATTCCCGCGCGGACATCGTAATCGGTTCTTTCGTAGCGGAGTTCCGCTAATCTTTTTAAAAATTCTTTTTGCGGAATTTTCATCCCGTTTTTTATTTCCAAAGCGGCTTTTCCGTATTCTTCCGGGTCGCCGATTCCGTAAATGCATGAGACCGATGCGACTATCACGAAGTCTCTGCGGGTAAGGGCGGTCGCAGTAGTCGCGTGGCGCATCGCGTCTATGAAATCATTTATCTTCGCGTCTTTTTCAATGTAAGTATCGCTTTGCGGAATGTATGCTTCGGGCTGATAGTAGTCATAATATGAAACAAAATAATGAACGGCGTTTTCAGGAAAGAAATTTTTGAATTCCTGATAAAGCTGGGCGGCTAAGGTTTTGTTGTGGGAGATTACAAGCGCCGGCCGGCCGAGATTTTTTATTATATTCGCCATTGTGAAAGTTTTTCCGGAGCCCGTGACGCCCAAAAGAGTTTGGTGACGGTTGCCGGACTTTAAAAACTCCGTAAGCTTTTGAATGGCTACGGGTTGGTCTCCCGCCGGCTTATATTTAGATTTGAGCTTAAAAAG
>MFHL01000033.1:19919-21289 GCA_001778595.1 Candidatus Giovannonibacteria bacterium RIFCSPHIGHO2_02_FULL_44_11 | reverse complement strand
AATGTATAAAGCAAACTCCGGGACTCTTACCGTGAACGCGGGAAATATGCTCTACATCTGGCCGGGGACGGAATTTGCACCCGGCGGAACGGTAACCATACACGGTAACGCCGCCTCCACCGAAGTTGACGGCTCTTTGAAACTTCCATACGGAACCGGACAAGCGGGAACCGCGACTTCTTCTATATTAAGTATGAACGGAAGCAAACTGACTCTTGCGGGCAATTTTTACGCGAGTTCCAGCGCGATATTTACTTCGCTTGCGACAACGACATTCAACGCGACTTCAACCGTTCCAAAAAATATTATTTCCACATCATCTCCTTTTTATAATCTTGAATTCAACGGAACGGTTGGAAGCTGGAATTTCGGAGACAACCCCGCGACCACTACAGGTAATTTCGCGGTACTTACGGGCACGACAACTTTGCCTTCGACAAACCTCTTTGTCGGCGGGAATTTTGCGAATACAGGAAGAATAATATCAACACTCGGAACAACAACTTTCAACGGCACGACGACACAATATCTTTCGGGATTTATGGTGGGGACGAGTACGCTGAATAATGTGAAGTTTTCAAGTCCGGCTACGACAACTTTCGCCGCAAACGCTTCCACGACCAATTTCTTTATTGAAAGCGGCGCTTCAACTACAGCCCCTTCGCTTCTTTCAGTTTCAGGAAATTATTCAAACAGCGGGACTTTTAATGATAATTCCGGCACGGTTTATATTGCCTCAACCACAGCACCTCAATATTTGTCTAACACAATGACCGGCGACTCCGCATTCAACAATCTTACAATCCTCAACAATTCCGGTACGGATGCGGAGACAAATCCCGGAATAATATTTACCGCTGCGGCGTCCACGACAGGGACATTTACCGCAATCACGCCTTCAACCAAAATCCGTTTCAAGGCCGGAGCGACGACGACTTTGCAGAATTTAACTTTGGACGGCCAGGACTCGGGAACAAAAATAACCTTGAGGGCGGCGACTTCAACCGCCACAGCAGGAGGCACCCAGGAACTAGCTCCCACCACTGTGTCCGGCGTGAGTACCTACGTCTCCGCCGCCATGGTTGATGCCGATTCAGTAGTTATTGCTTTCCGGGATTCTACAGTTGCCCCTTTCCCTGGAAAATTCGCCATTTACAACATCAGCGGCGCCCAGGAACTTGCCCCCACCACTTTTTCCGGTCAGTTGGATGTTCGCTATGTCTCCGCCGTCATGGCAGACGCTGACTCGGTTGTCATTGCTTATCTGGATTTCACCAATTCCCTGGGGAAATACGCAGTTTACAACATCAGCGGTGCCCAGGAACTTGCCCCCACCACTTTTTCCGGTACGGCAAATGTTGGCTGGGTAT
>MFHL01000033.1:0-19910 GCA_001778595.1 Candidatus Giovannonibacteria bacterium RIFCSPHIGHO2_02_FULL_44_11 | reverse complement strand
TGGTTGATGCCAACTCGGTGGTTATTGCTTACGAGGATGCCACTCTCGTGGGAAAATTCGCCATTTACAACATCGACGGCACACAGGAACTTGCCCCTACCACCTTTTCCGGTTCGGCAGATGTTAGCTATGTCTCCGCCGCCATGGTTGACGCCGACTCGGTGGTTATTGCTTATCGGGACGCCACCAATTCCCCCTTCCCCGGAAAATACGCGGTCTACAACATCAGCGGCGCCCAAGAACTTGCCCCCACCACTTTTTCCGGTGCGGTAAGTGTTACTTACGCTTCCGCCGCCATGGTTGACGCCGACTCGGTGGTTATTGCTTATAGGGATGGCACCAATTCCCTGGGGAAATACGCAGTTTACAACATCAGCGGTGCCCAGGAACTTGCCCCCACCACTTTTTCCGTCGCGAATAATGTTAACTATGCATCCACCGCAATGGCAGATGCCGACTCGGTTGTCATTGCTTATCTGGATTTCACCGATTCCTTGGGAAAATACGCAATTTATAATATTAGCGGCGCCCAGGAATTAGCCCCCAAGATTTTTTCCGGTTCGGCAGATGTCGCCTATGCCTCCGCCGCCATGGTTGACGCCGACTCGGTGGCTATTGCTTACCAGGACGCCACCGATTCCTTGGGAAAATACGCGGTTTACACTGTTGGCAGTCCCGCCGTCCCAACCTGGGGCCTTGAAGTCCCCGGTACCGCTTCAATAACATATACAGACGTCATGGATTCCAACGCCTGCAAGGTTGCCGAGAGCAACATAGACGCGACCGGCGGAACAAATACAGACTCGGGAGGGAATGCCTGCTGGACTTTTGCGTCGGCGACCGCCTTCACCCAGCGCAATTACGGCTGGGCGGTAAACGACGGAAGTCTTACCACCGCAGGTTTGCGTAACGGAGTGAACGGCCCGATAACCGAAGTAGCGAATGGTGAAGTATTGAGGCTCCGCACGGATGTTGCAATCTCCACCGCAAACCTTTCGGGAGGAGCGCAGGCTTTTACTTTGCAATACAAATCATTCGGAGGGTCGTGCGCTTCAGGTTCATACGCCGACATAGGAGGCGTAGGTTCGGGTACAATCTGGAGAGGATACAACACCGCCGCCGCCGACAACGCAACTCTGCCCAATTATCTGCTTGACTACAACAACGTTAAACAATCTTTTACCGAAGACGGCGTATCTGCTTCAAACCCAGGAGCTGTTACAGTTGGGAGTGCGGGTGAATGGGACTGGGCTCTGCAAAATAACGGCGCAACCGCCAACACAACTTATTGCTTCAGGATGGTAAAAACAGATGGAGGCGTTGCTTTGACTTATTCCGCTTATCCAACTCTTTCTACCGCGGAAAGCGCGGCAACTTTCGCAGGCGGAGGAGGAGGCGGAGGAGGCGGAGCCCCCGCTGAAACTCCTGCTACGGGAGCTACTAATCAAGGCGGAGGTGGAGGCGGAACGCCCACGCCCACTCCTTCTGAAACTCCAACGACCGGAGGTAGTGGCGGAGGAGGAGGCGGAGGAGGAGGAGACGCGTTTTTGCGCAACTTCAGATTTTTCACTTCAATTTGGGAATTATTTGACCCGCTATTTTTTCTCTCCCTCGGCCGCAGCCCCTCGGTTGTAGACCTACGGGCGAGACTTACGGGCGAGGCCCTCCAAAAACAGACGCTTCTCAAAGCCCCCGCGTTCGGCGTGAACTTTGTCTTTTAATTCCAAAATCTCTTTTTTGGTAAATCCGTAAGCGTCGCCAAGGGCATCTGCTATTTCGTGGAGGCAGGCAATCTTATCTTTAGCGTCAGCATCGTTTTTGGCATCTTTTAATTCTGACACTTCTTCAATTATTTTTCTCCGCAAAGCCTCTTTAAATTCATCGTCGTTCAAAACGCGCACATCAAGCTCTTTTCCCTGTGCCTTCATTATCTCCGGCATTTTATCCCTGACAAGTTTTTTGAATATTCTCACCTTTACATTATATCAGAAATGTGTATAATGTATGCAGGTATCTTAAAATCACAAAGGAGGCTCTATGAGCTATAGGACAAAGTTTTTGTCTGTATTGACGACGGTTTATTTCGGAATGTTTTTGGGGATTGCGGGAAGTGGCGAACATCAGGACCGGCAAAAGGGCCGGCGCGAAGGAAATCATCAGCAACAGCAATTGCAGCAGCGCCGGAACGATTCCGTGCAAGACCAACGCCGGAATCAGCAATTGCAGCGGCAACGCATGGACAGGCGTTCAAATCAACAGTTGCAGCACCAACAACAGCAGCGTCCGCAACACGATGTCCGGAAAGAGCGCAGAGACAGGCGCGGAGAATCAAGAAACTGGCATGTACGCCCAAATTTCAGGCCGGCCCACGTGCACGATTTTCATTTCAGAAACAGGCACAGCCATATGGTCGTCTATATAACCCCGGCGCGTTACCGGAGCTGGCACCACAGACATCGTTATTTTTATCGCGTGTATTACGCAAGGCCGGTCACAACCGTCTGCGGCGTCGTGTATAATGATTGGCTGAACCCTTACTGGATGTGTTGGCTGCAGGATCGTCCGCGATATCTCGCCGTGTGGGTTTACAGCCACAGGTACGAAATGTCCGTTGAGCGCTATGAAGCACTGCTCCGTGAAAACGAGGAGCTTAGAGAACAGCTCCGTGAAATGGAAGAGAGAGGGGATGCAGTAGATCCAAATTACACCCCGCCCGGTGTTGACGAAGACTTGGTGTATTCAAGAGAGTACATAGAGAGATATCGGCAACGATAGAAGATTTTGGCCCTGCGGCCGTTATCCGCCAATTGACGGAAACGGCGCAGGGCTTTTTATTTTTTGTGGGCGACGGAGGGATTGAACCTCTATTAATCTATTACGTGAAAAGATGGGATTTGCAATACATTATAGTTCATTCCGTTCACGCACAGACCCATCATTTCCATTGCGTTGCTTTCCCAGTCAAAAAGTTCTAGTTTTGAACCGGAAATAGATTCGTTTTGGCTTGCTTTTACGTTGTAACAAGTCAAACCGCCGAGGAAATCGACAGGATCGGCTGCGCTATATCCGTTCAATACGTAAGGGGATCCGGTTCTTCCGAACAATTTCTGCTGAACTGCGGCTTCCGCAAGTTTGCCGAACAAGAAATATTCCTTTTTGGAAATATTTTTTCTGCAAGTCTCATCGCAGGCGGCAAATACTTTTTCAATCTTTCCGATTCTTTCTCCTTTGACATTGTTAAAGTACCAGAGTTTCCCTTTGAGTTCAGATAATTTTTTAGGCTCAGGAAATATTGTTCCGATATACATTGTTGTGGAAAGATCTGCTCCCGTGAGCGGAACAAATTTTACCGCCCATAGACCGCGAGACATCATCGGTATTGTTATTGATTGCAATGAGTTTAGGGCGGTTTGGGCATTAGTAAGAGGCTCAACTCCAAGCTCCGAACTTTCTACTTCGTAGGCTGCTATAGGAATGGCCGCGAACTTAGGAGCCAATATTTGCCCTTCAGGGCTCAAAAGAATCAAATAAGCCGGTTTTGGTATGCTAAACCGCAGCATAAAACTGCTTGTGTCAATAACCACGGCAGATTTTTTTCTGTCATTTATTGCCGAAATAGGCATTTGAAATTTTAAAGTGCCGGCAGGCTGAATTTTTACGGAGCTTGCCAGGTATAAATCGGTTTGCTCGTCTTGTTTGCCGTAAATATCTATTTCCGCGCCCGCTTTAAGATCCTTTAAAATATTATCTGTCGCAATAATTATTTCCTCCGAGCCGGCCGTAGTTTGGATTGTTGCCGTATTTTCAGGGTAGACATCTATAATACGCCCCTGCAAAACCGGTTTTTGGCCTGCGGATTTCGGCTCTGCAGGTTTCGGTGCCGGTGTAGGGGAAGCCGACGGCTCCGGCGGATTTAAATCCGCATTAATACTTTTTTGATTTTGAGGTTCAGGCTTCTTCGGAGTAGTGGTTTCAATATTGGTGCTTTGTAAAAAAAAGTACCCGCCGATGCCCGTCGCAAGGACCGCCAAAATGATTACGACGGATAATATCGGTGCGATTCCTTTCATTTCTTCATGATACCATTCATAGAAGAACGAACAAGGAAAATATCTCTTTTTTAATCAAATCTCTGGATTTTCGCCAAATAACCTGTTATTTTATGGGGAATGGGCGACTAGTTCAGTGGTAGAACGCTGTCCTGATAAGACAGAGGTCGGAGGTTCGATCCCTCCGTCGCCCACCATAGGCAGACACTCAATCTTCATATTTACGCCTAATAATGCTAATATAAAAGCTATAACAACCCGCTTATAGTGGGAGGTCGAAAAAGCCTTATAATATAACAATAAATTCAATATTTATGGCAGAAAACGACAATGTGGTCAAAGTAACAGGTTACTGCGTAAAATGCCGGGAAAAAGACCGCGAAATGAAAGGCGCGACGGAAGTTGCGATGAAAGGCAAGGGCGGAGTGGAGAGGAAAGCGATGACAGGCACATGCGCGGTATGCGGAACCAAAATGTTCAAAATTTTGGGCAAACCAAAAACAGAATAATTTATTAAAAGTTTTAAATATATATAGTTATGAAAACAATCTTGATAATTGTCGGGTTTTTGGCGGTTCTGGGTCTGGGATGGTATTTTTATGGCCCTGCACTAGGTATCAGATACGAAAAACCAAATAATTCTCCACCCGCGGAGTCATTTGCTTTACCAACTTCCACACCGACTCCGACTGTGGTATCAAGCGAAGAAACGGGCGTCAAATTTGCAGTGTCTATGACTTCATCCGGATTTGTTCCGTCTCAAATTACGATTAAAAAGGGAACTGCAATTGTTTTTACAAATAATGACACCGTTCCTCATTGGCCGGCGTCCAGCAAACACCCGTCTCATCTGGATTATCCAGGATTTGATTCTTTGGGAGGCGTTGCCCCTGGGGCGTCTTATACCTACACTTTCAACGAAGTAAAATCCATAGGCGTGCATGACCACTTAAATCCAAGTCTTTTCGGAAAAATAACCGTTATTGAGTAATTTCTTTTTGTCGTTGAGCAAAAAAAGGCTCTCGATCTTTTTTGATCGGGGGCCTTTTGGTACTTTTTTCTGTTTTACACTTTAATTTAAACTTTAAGCCCGTAGAGCTTGGCTGCGTACTCTACAGCCCTCGGATTGCTATCAAAATCCGTTTCCACCTCTCGGTCGCTGGCGAGAACCTTTTGATTCCATTCGCCGCGGCTGTGGTAGAAAATTGTCAGCATGTCATTTGCGGCCCTTTGAAGATCTTGGGCATCATGAGTGTCATGAGTCCCTAAATCGATAGGTGAATCGGATCCAAAGGGAAAGTAGTTTTCTTGATTTGCTTCCCATTCCCATCCGTCCGGTGTTGAACAATTGATTGCTCCATTGCCTTTCATTCCGGAAGTGCCTGAAGCTTCGCAAGACGATCGCGGAGTATTCAGCCATGAGTCTACGCCGGCACTCCATTCCTTCATCATGTCGAGCTCATAACCGGGAACAACAACAAGTTTCGGAAAGTCCGGCGACTTGCTAAGTTTGTAGAGTTCTTCCCAGTCCTTTATTCTCTCCTGGTCATCCGGATGCGGCTTTCCACCCATAATTACCTGAATTTTGTTCTCTTTCATTAGGTTTGAAAGCCACCTGTAATTATCCCCGTGTATAATGAGCTTCATCCTTTTGTATGCTTGTCCGCGCCTGCCCCAACCCAGCGTGAATACGGATTCGTTCCAGCCAGGAGCGTACTTTTCAATTAATAGCCGCTTATATTTGAGCTTAGCTTCGGCTTTTTGCTGGGGTGTCTGCGCGTTGCGGAAATCCTCATATTGCAAATGGCGGTGATTTACGGCGTTGGTGATATTGATTATCGGGGCGGCTCCTTCCAGAAAACCCCACATATTCTTCGTGCCCACGAAATGTTTCTTGGAAACAGTGTTCGCAATGCCGGCCAGATGAAAACAAGCCATGGTCATGTTGAATTTTCCAAGCGAGTCACCGCCAAGCATCAGAAGTTGATTTGTGGAGAGGCCTTTGCCGTTGATGTTCGCCATTCTTACTACTTCATCAAACGGAAAAACCTGATGGCCGTGGCCCGACGCAGCAGGCGTATGAGTCGTAAAGCACACTTTTGATTTCGTGTGAATTACCGCGTCCGTCCAACTCATCCCGCTCTTCAGCGCACCACTAAGTATTTCCTGCGCTGCAAAGTAAGAATGCGACTCATTTAAGTGATATTTGGTTACGTTGATATTTAGACGTCTTAACGCCTTCACTCCTCCTTTACCCAGTATGTAATACTGTGCGAGTCGCCTTCTTTCCAGATCATCCCAATTGACTCCGCCGTGCATCGTCCCGCCGTAGAGATGCCGAGTATTAAGTCGGGCCATGTGGTTGTTTGGCGGAATATCGGTATCCAGCAGATAAACGGGAACCGAGTTGAACATGTCTTTCACTTTCCAAACCTTAATCACATTGAGCGACGAGCTGAGGTTTATGGGAACGATGACGCAGGTGTCTTCCAAAAATTCTTCCTCACGTTCCCACCTTTTGTAACGTATCCCCATTTTGTAATCAACAACTTCTCCCGTGCCGTTGCGGATTTCTTCGACGTATTGATCGTAGTATCCTTCTCTCGCCAGGATGGAAACCACAATTGCCGGAATATCCATTTCGCGGAACGATTTTGCCAGAGACGCGGCTATTACGCCCAGTCCGCCGCTGTAAATAGGCAGATTTTGGTCGAGCGCAATCTCAGGTGTAAAATATGCGACTACTCCATTGCCGTTATCTTTCATAAGACCCTCCAATTTCAAATCTTATCTTTGAGAACAGTAATTAATTCGAGCTTGATTTTCAACGAACTTTTTACCTCACGATTATACCATGAAAAATGGGTGATTGCAATAGGACAAAATGAAGCGAAAAAACCTTGCATTACTTCATATTTCATCTAAAATATAGTCAGATAAAAATATCCGATGCCGACACTCTACAATTTACACGTTGCATTCGGGCTCCACTGGTATCAGCCTTACACCCAAAAAAGGGAAATCCTCAAAGATATAGCGGAGAATAGTTACGCGTCTATTTTAAATTCCATTGAAAAAAATTGCATAGGCACGGTAAACTGCGATATTGCGGCTTCGCTTATTTTTCAGCTCGCGGACACAGCACCGGAAGTATTGGAAAAAATTGTAAGACTGAAAAACCGCGGGAAAATATCTCTGGTAAATACCGCAGCGCACCACCCGATACTGCCTTTGGTGCCGCCTGAATACGCGAAAAGACAGCTGGAACAGAATAAAAAAGCATATCTTGAGCACGGATTAATATCCGCCAAAGAAAAACTCTCCGGAGTTTTTCCGCCGGAGATGGCCTATGGCGATATTTTGACAACGACGCTCGCGAAAATGCGGTATTCGTGGACCGTAACCGACGATATGCCGTTTTGCAAAAGCCGAAACGGTACGCCCGCTCCCGCAACCTATCTTGTGAGCGCCGGCGGTGTTGCCTGCCTTATGCGCTCGCGGAAATGGTGCAAGGAAATGAGCTTTGATAAACCGAATGGCGGCGAATTTGCCGAAAAACTTTGCCGTGAATTCCCGAAACAATTTAAGGATAACGTTTATCAGGCTTACATTGTTTTGTGGACAGACGCCGAGACTTTCGGGCACCACGATAAAGTCAGCGTTGATAATTTTTTGAACCCGTTTTTTACGGCCGTGAGAAAATTGCCGATGAGCCTGGAGTCCTGTGATTTTTTATTGAGGCATTATCCGTTAAAAAAAATGTTCGTTCCTGCGGGAAGCTGGTCTGCGGATGAGTCTGATTTTTTGTCGGCACCTTATAACCGCTGGAAGCATCCGAAAAATGAATGGACTCTGCTTTGGTGGAAACTCGCGGACATTATCCTGAAAATAGACCACGAGCATCCTGAAGCGCGCGCATTAACCGAAAAAGTTCTTTATTCCTGCCAGACCTGGTGGTGGACAGATAGCAAATCTAAAGACCTTTTTTTATGGAACGTGCCGGAACTTAAAAAGGCCTTACAATTCGGAACCGCAAAAGAAAGAAAAACGGGAGATGACTTGATCTCCCGCCTTTCCGATTATTAACTCCCGCAACTGCGGGGTTTTTATTTTGCCCAGAATACGAAGGTAAAGAGTTTCTCTCCTCCCGCGAATTCGCGGACATAAAGAGATGCTTTGCCGTCTTTTGAAGTGCGGATTGACCTGCCCCATTCCGACGAATCGTTTGTATCAATATCAGAAGGATTGCCTGAAATTGTCGTCGCGCTCAGTGTGGTGCTTCCGTCTAAGTGCGCATAAATTGATTCGAGCATATCGTAATCATGCTCATTCGGATGCTGGTTCGGGACAGGATCCGAAGAATAATCCATGCACGTGCCGAGCGGAGTATTGCCGAAGTCCTCATCTTGGTGGTCAAGCCCGAATGTGTGTCCGATCTCCTGGCAGAGCACAAGCTGCTTCCATTCCGGAGTATTATAATATGCAGTGCTGAAATACGTGTCGTTCATCTTTACATAGCCCTGCGTAATATGAGCACCGTTGACATAGATTCCGGCAATACCGAGCCAGCCGTTCCTGCCGTATTTGCTGTTGCAAACCTCCACGCGCCCGGCCGTAGGCTTGCATCGCTTTGCGGTCGTTGAGCCCGGAACCACTTCGGTATCCAGAACGGTTGAAACGCTCCAGTCTGAGGATGCCGCTGCGAGAAACGGATCCCAGGCTGTTGAGAGATTATCGCCCAGTTTAAGGGTAAAAGGATTTGCTGTCCTCGCCCAATGATAGCCTCCCCACGAATGAGTGGCCAGCGCCACAGCACCGACGGAAAGTCCCAAAAGCGCGAATAATGCTACTGCAGTTTTTATGTTTTTCATATCTTAAAAGGTTAGCATATAACCGCCAAAAAAGCAATTCACAATTGTGAAGATAATCAGTTTTGGACCTAGGGAGAATCGTCTTCCCACACCCCGGATGTTCCGATTCGCGAAGCCGAGCCATGTGGACCATGGGAGAATCGAACTCCCGCCACCCGGATGCAAACCGGGTGCACTACCACTATGCTAATGGCCCGGCTTCGCGAATCGAGAATTCTCGATTACTTTATTCTAATTTAAAATGATTCATCGGGACAAACCGGGTGTACTACCATTATGCTACAGACCCTAATTGGCATATCCTAGCAAAATTGTTACAATATTTCCATGCTTGATATTAAATTCATCCGCGACAATGCGGAGCTGATAAAAGAAGCGGCGAGGAAAAAGCACGTCAAAATTGATGTTGACAGGCTTTTGACTATTGATGAAAAAAGGCGGACGCTTATCGGTGAGATAGATGAGATGAGGAGAGTTCATAAAGAAGCTTCAGAGGGGCTCGTTCCGGCCGGAGCGGCGGGACTCGAAGGTGTTGACAGAGAAAAGCTTTTGGAAAAATTACGTCAGGATAAAGACAATCTTTCGCATAAAGAATTTGAACTGCGCACGGTGGAAGGTGAGTTTGATGAGCTGATGCTGGGCGTTCCCAACGTGCCCGACCCGTCGGTTCCCGATGGCGATTCGGACGCGGAAAACCAGGAAATAAGAAAATGGGGAAGCGTCAAAGTGGAGCACGGAAAAAATTATATGAATTTGATGCAAATGCACGATATGCTGGACACCGAACGGGGTGCCAAAGTTTCGGGTTTCCGCGGATATTTTTTGAAAAATGACGGGGCAATGCTCGCGATGGCACTATGGAACTTTACTTTGGAACACCTGATGAAAAAAGGGTTTCAGCCTTTTATGGCGCCTTCTTTGGTACGACGGGAAAATCTGGTGGGCACAGGCTGGCTGGGAGGGGCGGGTAACGCTTCGGAGGAAGATATTTATAAAACGCAGGATGACATATATCTTTCGGGCACCGCCGAGGTGCCGATGATGGGGTATCATAGGGATGAAATTTTGACGGACGCAGAACTTCCGAAAAAATATGCAGCTTTCTCGCCCTGCTACCGGCGAGAAGCCGGAAGTTACGGCAAGGATACCAAAGGTATTTTTCGGGTACATGAATTTTTTAAAGTGGAACAGGTTATTTTGTGCAAAGCGGACCATCAGGAATCCATAAAATGGCACGAAGAACTTACGAAAAATTCCGAGGAAATAATGCAGGCTCTGGAACTGCCTTACCATGTAGTTTTGAATTGCGGGGGAGATTTGGGGCTTGGACAGGTAAAAAAATACGATATTGAGGGTTGGCTTCCGTCGGAGAAAAAATACCGCGAAACGCATTCCGCCTCTTATTTCCACGATTTCCAGACTAGGCGCCTCAACATCAAATACCGCGACGCGGATGGAAAAATGCATTTCGCACATTCTCTGAACAATACAGCGATAGCGACTCCGCGCATTCTCGCAATATTTTTGGAAAACCATCAAAACGAGGACGGCTCAATCAATATCCCGAAAGCACTCCAAAAATATTTCGGGAAAGAAAAGATAGGATAAAAAAACCGTTCCGGTTAAGGCCGTGAACGGTTATTTGATTTTCTTGCGTTTAGCGCAATGCGGACGGCAAGCGCAGATGTAAAGCCGTTTTTCATAAGTACTTCGACGACTCCGAGGAGTGTCTTTCCGTCTTTCAGTTCCATTTTCGCGAGTTCAAATGTGTCGCTGTCAACTTCTCCGACCTCTGTGTCGTGCGAATAAAGCTTGATTTTTTCCATAAAAATACTGCCTTTCTATTCACAAAGCTATACATTTTATAGCTTCTGTCAATAGGAGCTTTTGTAAATACTTTATAATATAAGTATATGGATCTCAGGACATATCAAAGGCAAAAGAGCAAAGATGCTTTAAAGAGAAAAGCGATAATCGCTTTTTCGGTAGTGTTTTTTTTATGGCTTATGATCTGGGGGTCTTTTTGGCTTCCGTGGCTACGCATTTCCCAAATAAGCTCCGACGACTTTGTTTCAAAGGGCGAAATAGAATCGGCCGTCAGCCCTTACATGGCTTCGCTCAACTCTTTTTTTCTTCCGAATAACAATTTTTTCCTGCTCCGGACATCCGAGCTCGAAAATATTTTAAAAGAAAAAGGCGCCGGCATTGCCGAAGTTAAAAAACTGTTCCCGCAAACGCTCGATATTAAATTCCCGCAAACCGAGCCGTGGCTTATTTTTTGTTTGTCATCCGAAGCTTTAGCGAAGGAGAGCGGCCAATGTTTCTATGTCTCTAAAGGCGGAGTTTTGGAAGATTATGCTCCGCAATTCAGCGAAAAGCCGCTTCCGGAAATCATGGCCGGAGGCCAAAACGGCAAATTGGGAGATGGCGTAATTTCCGCGGAAGAAGCGGCATTTTTGCGCGTTGTGTTTAAAAATTTGAAAATTCTGGATATATACCCGTCAGAGGTTTCTTTTAAAAAAGACGAGGTAAAAGTTTTAATGAAAGAGGACTGGTATTTATTAATCCCAAAAAATATGTTCGCGGATAAAATTTTCGCCGACCTGAAGCTTTTAATGGAACAAAAAATTAAAGAAGATCGTGCCAAGCTCGAATATATAGATATGCGCTACGAAAACAAAGCGTTTTACAAATTGAAGTGATTATGTTAAAAATACCTCAGGAGGAAGATCTTTATGAAAATTGGCTTGATTTGGATTGGTTACGGCATAGCTGTTATCGGGGTTTCTTTTGGAACAGGGAACGGCGATAGCGCTGCTGTTGTCGGTATAATCGGAGCACTTTGTGCAGCCGTAGTTACTATATTTGTTATATGCGCTGAGAATAAGTAATCTTAAGTATCATCTATTCATATTCCACCCCCGGCAACAGGGGTTTTGTTTTTATAGAGATACCTACAACGCACTTGGCAACCCGGTTACCAAGCGCTTAGTCGATCTTATAGATCAAAATGGACATACCGGCCTGCATCTGCGGGCTTTTGTTTTTCTACCGCCCACTTGGCGGCTCGGCCGCCAAGTGCTAGTATCAACAAATGAGAAAACTTAAATTCGTAAAAGGCGAGTTTTACCACATATATAATCGTGGCGTAGATAAACGTAATATATTCAATAACGAATATGATGTGAAACGCTTTTTACAAAGCATGGATGAATTTAATACAGTTAAACCCATAGGGAGTCTTTTTGAAAACTCCTTTGTTAGCGAGGAGATAAAATCTAAGCGAAGATCTAAGCAGTTAGTAAATTTTATTTCTTACTGCCTAAATCCGAATCATTATCATTTTATATTGGAAGAGTCTATGGATGGCGGAATAAGTCGGTTTATTCATAGATTGAGCGGAGGATATACATGGTATTTTAACCAGCACAACAAAAGAAGCGGAGCTCTTTTCCAAGGAAAATTTAAGGCAAAGCATATAGACTCAAATGAATATTTACTCAATGCAAGTATTTATGTAAATTTAAATTACAAAGTCCACCAACTTGGCGGCCGAGCCGCCAAGTTGGTTAAATCAAGTTGGGAAGAATATATCGGTAGTAATGCTGAAATTTCAATCTGTAAAGAAAAAATTATCTTAAACCAATTTAAAAATAAAAGTGAGTACAAGGCTTTTGCATTAGAAACTATGCCGATATTAATAGAGAAAAAAGAGAAAGAAAAAGAATTTGTCGATTTATTTATCGAAGATTAGCGCTTGGCGGCTCGGCCGCCAAGTTGAGTGGTTAAATACAAAACTCGATATTGGCATGCGTTTCGGAAATGGAGTGTTTTACAAGTTGTGTTAAACATGCTAAAAAATATTCAGAAAGACAAGATAATCGATGAGAAGAAAATACAGGGTCATGGCCTCAAGGCACGATATTCCCGAACATCAGGCTGGAACAAACAAATTTGAAGGTGTTGATGACAAAGAAACTGACGCTAAAGCCATTGAATGGTTTAATAAAAACTTCAAATACAACAAAAATTATAGCTGGGATTGGCTACACTTGTTGAGGATTGATCAAGAAGAAGAAATTACTCTGATCGCGCACGACGACCACCCTTAGTCGATTTTGTAGATCAAAATGGACATGCCCCCCCTTGCATAAGGGGCCAGCCCGACAGAATCGTTCTGGCGGGTTTTATTTTTGAGCCATGAATAAGTGTCTTCCGGCTTAATTGCCGCGTCGTCGCATTTCTCGGGGCAGGAATTGTATCCGGCCTGCGAACCTACAAGTGAATTAATTGAGACGGCAAAATACGAGCCTTCGGGCGGAGGGCCTTTTGCCGACCACCACGGCTCATACTTGTCTTCCAAATAATATTCCGGATCGCCTCCGCCGAAGTAGTCCAGATAAATCTTATCTATATTTAATTCTTTCGTCCGCGTTGCCAGTCTTTTTAAGTCCTGTCCCCAGTCATAATTGGAATCTGTGGCGACATAATATCCTTTTTCGGTCCCTCCGCCTAAAATATTAAAAAACGAAAGATAATAAGGGAACGTACCGAACATATTTAAAGCCATTAAAAATAAAACAAGAAAAACAAAAAAATATTTCGGCGCGGGCTTAAGATAACTTTCATAGAAAGCCCTTATCCATTCAAAAAATGTTCCGGGCTGTTCAAATACAAGCGGGCGGAGCCAGATGAATATTTCACGGGAGACCAAAAAATAAATGAAAGGAAAGGTCGGCAAAATATGTCTGACACCGATATTAAGCGGGTTTAAAATCGAAACCGTCCAATAAACCGCTATGAAAACCATTCCCGCAACAAGCGGAAAATTATCGTTTATCCACACTTTTATCGCGGCGGAAGATTTTTCTCCGCGTTTTATCTTTCGGAAGGCAAAGATGAGGGCTAAAAGAGAGAATAGATGAAAACTCAATTGTTCTTTTGTCAGATAAATTACGGGAAAGTAATAGCGCCAGCCTTTCGCGGAGACCTCGCCAAGAAAATATGCCGTGTTTCCTCCGGCCGTGCGGCGTGCGGTCATAAGGAATCCAAAAAAATATTGGCCAAGAGGGCGAGTTACAGGATGAGCAACCAACCATGTATCGGCGTCCACTACGAAAGGCACTTTGTAGCCTTGAAGCATTGTTTGGGCATCCGTCAGATTTTGTTCCATAGGATAGTTCCATGTGTGGTATGCATACACCGTCCAGATTACGGCTAGCGCGATAAGTCCGGCGACGAAAAGCTGAGCCAAGGCCTTGGCGGCAGATTTTTCAAGACCGTTTTGAAAAACCTCTGCCTGCGGCCTTTTCTTAATCCAGCGCCACAGCACAAATAAAATTCCGTAAACCGGCAGAAGTAAAATAAGCGAAAATTTGAACATAAGGACGGTGCCCAGCACGAGTCCCAGCCAAATTGTTCTTTTCCAATCCGGGCGTTCCAAAAATTTTAAGAAAAAAACTATTCCAAGAAAAAATCCAAAAGCCGCGCCTATGTCGGTGGTTACATAGCGCGAATGCGCGAGCACGGTAGGGGAGAATGAATAAAAAAACAAAGTTAAAAGCCCGACTCGGAAACCATAGTATTTTTTTACCCAGACGAAAAACAGCCAGCCGAAAATTACCGCAAGTAGCATAATAGGAAGTCGTGAGGCAAATAGTATTTTATCCGGATTATTTCCATATTCGTAAAGAAGTGCGTGGCCTGCCTGCCACTGGCGGTCGTTGACGCTTGGATTTTGCCAAAAATCCTGCCGGAGTTCGAATTTCAAATTCATGAAAAGTAGAGGCAGGGATGCCAGGTCTTTTATCAGCGGAGGATGCTCCGGATTTAACCGTGAATCTTGATATTTAAGGGCGGTGTATCCAGAAGGGATGTGTGCCACCTCATCAAATGTCGCCGAATCGTTCCGGGAAGAGCCGAGTAAAAGGATAAGCATCACGGCAAGCATTAAAATCGCCAAATAATTTAAGTGTCTTTGCATAAATTATTTTTCTAAAATTATGAATCCGGGGTCGCTTTTAATATTAATACCGGGCACTTTTTGTCTTATCTCCTCATAAATTGATGGGTTAGATTCGACCGGGATAATCACGCAATGCGCGGAGCAGTCTATTTTATCTAACTCATTTTTGCCCAAATAATAAATGTTTTTTTTGCGCTGTTTTGATTCAAAATAAGTATCCGTGATAAAAACGACCGGCATAAATGATTGCGGGCGTTCGGTTAAGTCCACGCTGTCCGTGTTGTTCGTGACTACGTATTTTTTAATGTTTGGCGGCTCGTTGTTCAGCCAATGGGCTATTTTTGTAATGTCTCCATGGAATGAACCGTAAACTTCCAATTTCGGGGCCCAGCGAAAGAAATATTGGTTGAATGAATTTGAGGCTACGGCGATAAAAAAAACGAATAAAACGATTTTGAGTTCTTTGTATATACGGTGAATCTGTTTTTTGCGCTCAGGGAAATCAATTTCCCATTTTTCAAATTTCATATTTATACGGCCGATCAGTAATTCAAGGCCAAGCGCCGCAAATATCATTGCCGGCGGAATGAGTACTATCGCGCGGAGTGCGTGCGGAAGGCCTTCAGAGGATATTACGACAGGAAGCATCATTATGAAGAACCAGAATAAAATAAATTTGTGCGCAAATTTTATTCGCCTTAATGTTTCCCAAATACCGAGCAAAAATAAAATTCCTACCGGCCACCAGAGCTGGGAGGCGCCGCGGAAATTGTGCCTCCAGTTAAAGTCGCCGAAAAAATTGAACATTTGGAGTGTTTTTGCGATATTTTCTGAAAATTGCGCGATTGGATTTGGTGAATTAAAAATTGATATCGCCGAAGTCCGTCCGAAAAAGTCTGCGGGGTTTTGGGCAAAATAAATTAAAAGCGGGGAAGTGGTGACCAGCGCCATAAAAATAAAAAGAACAATAAGGCACGGCGCGCAAAACTTGGCGGTTGAACCGCCAAGTGGAGGTTCAACCGCCTCTGCCTGGTTTTTATAAAATTTCCAAAGAGGATAGAGCGCTATCAATGGCGCAACGCGGTAGGCAATGTAGCTATGCACGCCGAGGCCGAAAACTAGGCCCGCGAACGCCATTAGGACATCGGGCCTGGACAAAAACGCAAATAGCGTCTTGCTGCCAAATTTTTCAAGACCCGCATATTCGCCTGCTGGCGAATTGCTAAGTCCCTGCCTGCCGGCAGGCAGGTCGCCGCCGCCGCGCTGCGAAAAGTCTTGTAAAATTTGCGGCTTCGTCGCTTTCCTTATCGCCTTCAGCAACAAATAAAACCCCCAGACCAAAAAGAACGGCGCCATGATTGCACGAAAGCCGATGCGCGAAAAATTGATATGCCAAAAAGAAGTTGCCATGAAAAAAGCGGAGAATGCGGCAACGCGCCAGGAAAAAAGTTCCTTAGTCATCAGATATAAACCCAAAACCGTCAAAACGCCGAATATCGCGGAGGGCAGTCTTAAAACCCAAGGTTCGTGTCCAAGCGCTTTTACAAACAAAGCCTGAATATTTATAAAAAGTCCTTCTCTTCCGAAATTTTCATGATAAAACACTTTCCATTGCCCGCCTTCCAGTGCCTGGATAATATTTATCCCGTTCATCGCCTCGTCCGACCAAAGGCCCGGAGGAACGTTTTTTATATCGTAGAAACGCAAAAAAACCGCCAAAAACAAAATAACAGTTATCCCCATCAGCGATTTTTTCATAATTTGATTCTACCATATTTAATGCCGTTTAGTTTGCGCTTTAAACGGCAACGTGCTATTAAGATAGACAGATACATGGAGACAAAAGATGGCATCAACACCGCTCATTATTTATCATCGTGGACGGCACGGAAAAGTCGGCATGCGGGAGATTAAGGAAAATACCATAGAAGCGTTTGAAACCGCGGTCGCCGAATACGCGCATATGATTGAATTTGATGTTTGGACAGGGCTCTGCGTCTCGCATGACCCCGGCCAAAACAGCAACGCTCCCACGTTGGCGCAGGCGTTAAATGCAATCGGCGGGCTTTCCGGCGTGAACGTGGAAGTTAAGAGTCCGAAAGCATTGAAAGAGGCTCTTGCGGTAATAAAGTCGGCGCTGAACTCAAGATTGTTTTCTCCGAAACAAATCGTTATCTCTTCTTTTCACCATGCGAGCGCGCTGCTTGCGAAAATAATGATGCCACAGCTCCGCGCGGGCATTATCACGGACGGCGTCCTTGAGCCGGTCTATCTTAAATGGCTGCGGAAACACGACATTGATAATCTCCATATTGAGTGGATGAACGTTTATATGGACATGGAAAATGATTGTCGGTTCCGCGACTACGCGCGCTCTCTGGGATTTGCTATCTGGGTGTGGACGGTGAACGACCGCGAGAAATTTGAAGTGATGAAAAAATACGGAGCCGACGCGGTTTTTACTGACAGACCGGATATTTTGAAATAATATAGAAATGTTTACAACCTCCGATTCTTATCGGGGGCGTTTTTTTAACTTGACTCATAAGCATAATAATTGAGACCATTAACTTAGAATCAGACAATTCCAATGGCTTTCAAGGTAACTATAGAAGACGTTGAAGCTATTTTTGAAGTTGCGCTGGGGCCGCCCGAGCAAACTTTGATTATAGGCAAGGCGCCTTTAAATAAGCCAGCTCTGAACATAGGGACATATATTAATTCTGACGGAGAGCATTACATGGTCTGGGCCATGATCATTGTGTCCGTTGAAGACAGAATGAGCGAAGCAATTTTAAGATTCTTGCATAAGAAGCTTAAAAGCCTCAGAGTGGCCGATACGCTTTTCATTTTAAATGAAAGCGGCGAAGCGGAACTCTCTGTAGAATGGCGCAGAGTGCGCGTTGTAGCAGGCGCGGTGAATCTGCCCGTTCAGCACACAATGGTCATTTCAATGGGAGAGGCCTCCGGACTGAAAAGAAGGTCTTTTACAGCTTTAGCGAAGTTTTCCGAGGAAATGGATTATTTCTCCTTGTTCGTAGAATCAGTTATAAATTATTTTTACGACGCGGTACGGATCAAGGCACCGGAGATAACGATGTTCCTCCGTTTGTTGAGGCCTTGGGAGCCGGAAGACCGCGAAGATGATTTTGAAGAAGGCCATCACACGGATAAGAAAGAATTTGATGAAAAAGCGCTGGAAGCAAAAATCACGATGCGGAAGCCGAAATTGGCATTCTCTGAAATCGGCGGACAGCCAAAGGCCAGGGAAGAAATGGAAATGCTTGCTTTGGGGCTCCGGCATCCGGAAATCTATAAAAAATGGGGTACGAAATTACCGAAAGGGGTACTGCTATACGGCCCGTCCGGCACAGGGAAAACCTTGCTCGCGGAAGCTCTTGCGGCCGCCGTTGACGGGAATTTTATCAAGGTGGACGTTGCCGATATCGGTTCAAAATGGGTCGGTGTCGGGGAAAAAATGATGCAGGGAGTATTTGACATTGCGAAAAAAAGCAGGAAATTTTCAATAATTTTATGCGATGAAATAGACGCGTTAGCGTCTAACCGCAATGATTCGCATGAAGCTAACCAAAAAATAGTCGCGGTTTTATTGAAAAATCTTGACGGCCTTGAATCGGCGCCGAACATTATGGTAATTGCCACGACAAACCGCATTGAAAGTGTTGACCCCGCGTTTCTCCGCCCCGGACGCATTGACAGAAAAATTAAAGTGCCGATGCCTGATTTTATCGGCAGGAAAGAAATTTTTAATATTCACGCGCAAAGCTCGGAAAAAGATGCCGGACGCCGTCTTTTTGAAATAGCAGACTGGTCGGATATAGCTTTTAAAACCTCCGGGTTTAGCGGTGCCGATATCGCGGAGATTATCAGGCGCGTGACAGAAGCAAAAGTTAGAATAGAGCTGAAAGCGGTGCCAGCCTTCACTCCCGGTCTTGTTAGCTCCGAGGAGGTATTGAAAGAAATAAGAGAGTTTGAAAGCAAAACTAAAGGCTCAAAACAGATAAGAGGCTTCAGAAAAAACCCCGCGTAATGACGGGGTTTTGTTTTTTGTATCATTTGGTCATAAATGTTAATATAAATGTATTATGGAACAACAAAATCAATACGACGCCGCATTACCCGAAAGACTGGCGGCCGAAGAAAATGCCCGGAAAGAAGAAAGAATCCCTGTGGTAGACAGCGAAGGCAAGCGCACCGGAGCCACTATCACAGCATCGGAAGCGCAGAAAAAACAGGACGAATTTATAGAAAAATGGACTCCCAATGAACCGGCAATAGCTGAAAAAGCCAAACTTGAATCCCTTAAAGAAAAAGCTTACGGGGAAAAAGCATCGGAAACCGGAGCGACGGATACCGACAAAACAAGGTTCGCTGAAGTGAGCAGTCTTATAGCCGGAAAAGCGAAAGAAATGTCGGAAATGCGCAGAGCCGTTGACAGCGATAAAAAATGGAAAGGAGGCTTGTTAAGCGAGGCAGATTATCAAAAAGTTGAAGACCAATGGAAAGTTTTGGACAAAGAATATACGGAGCTGGAAAATAAACTGGGTCCGGAGGAGGCGGAAAAAGCCGTTGCCGGCAGGCAAAATTTTGAAAAAAGATATTTTGAGCTTGCTGACGCAATGAAGAAAAAGGCTTCGGAAATGAACGGGCTTGATTCGCAGGATGTTTCGTACCGTGAAAAAGAACAGCAATGGAATTCTATGCGCCAAAAATCTTTTGATTTGGAAAGCAAAATGGGCGGCATACCCGAACAGCCAAAAAAACAGGAGAAATCGTTTTGGGCGAAAATGCAGAATGCTATTAGAAGCGGTTTTTGGATAAACAAAATTCGTTAATGACACAAGAAAACCTGCATGACGAAATAAAATGGCTGGAACAAAAGCTTGAAGCCAAAAGGCAGGAGCTGGGTAGCGCCGTGGAAAATAAGCCTGAAAAAGAGGTATTAAAGGATGTTATAAAAGAAACCGTGGCAATGCTTCCTCCGCCGGCCGTTCCCGCTGTCAA
>MFHL01000032.1:7072-11550 GCA_001778595.1 Candidatus Giovannonibacteria bacterium RIFCSPHIGHO2_02_FULL_44_11 | reverse complement strand
TTGCGGTAAGGATAGCCGAGACAACATCCACAAAATCATCCACCCCGTCAAAACTTAACCCCTGGCCGAGTTTGCCTGAAGTGAAGGTTGGATCTCCAAACAACGTTCCGTTGTTTCCGAAGCCGGAAGAGTCGGAGGCATTGCCTTCAAATTTCCAATGGGCAACTAGGCCGATGGTGGGAGCGGCGGCTCGCGCGTTTGGAGTGATAATTAATACCGATAAAACCAGCGCCAAAAGAAGCGCCCGGATGATTAGTTTATTATTTTTACGCATACCTATATATTACTCCCGCCCAGAGAGAATTAAAATATGGATAATAAAAATGGTTTAATAATCCATCCCTCCTCCTTGGGGCATCTGAGGCCCAACAGTTGCGGGGTTTTTCTCCGGAATTTCGGTAACCGCGGCGCCGATTGTGAGATAATTGGCGGCAACAGATATTGCGTTCAAAAAGGCGGTTTTTGTGACTTTAAGGGGGTCAATAATGCCCGCTTCCTTTAGGTCGCCAACCTTATTTGTGGAAGCGTTAAATCCGAGCCACTTGTCTTTTAAGTCATATTTGTTTTTTGACAGTTCGCCCAATACATCCTGATCTCCCCCGCTGTTTTGGATAATGGCGTTGATTGGCGCGCGGAGAGCCCGGAAAATAATGCGCTGAGCCGCTAATACTACGGGTGTCAAGTGCTGTTCCGCATTCGCGGAGGTTATTCTATAAATATTAAACAAAGCCATGCCTCCGCCGGGGACAATTCCCTCTTCCATCGCCGCGCGGGTTGCCGAAACGGCGTCCTCTACCCTTTGCTTCAATTCTTTCTGGGCGGTTTCGGTGGGCGCGCCTACTTTTATCACCGCCACTCCTCCAGACATTTTCCCGACTCTTTCGTTTAGATTTTTCTTTTCGTATTCAGAATCCGTCTTTTTTATCTGTACCTTAACCTGATTAACGCGCTCGTCAATCTTTTTTTTGTCGCCTTTTCCGCCGACAATAGTAGTATTGTCTTTATCGGAAATAACTTTCTGCGCTCTACCCAAGTCCGAAATATCCGCGCTCTCCAGCTTTTTGCCGAGATCTTCGGAAATAAAAGTTGCGCCCGTTACCGTTGCTATATCCTGAAGCATGTCTTTTCTTCTGTCTCCAAAACCCGGCGCCTTTACCGCGAGCACATTGAATACGCCTCTTAATTTATTTACAACTAAAGTAGCAAGCGCTTCGCCGTCCACTTCGTCCGCAATAATAACCAGTTCCTTTTTGCCTCCGCCAGCTGGCGAACTGACTATTTTTTCCAATAATTTTATGAAATCGGCTATCGCGGAAATTTTCTTGTCCGTTACCAAAATATACGGGTCTTCCAGCACCGCCTCCATTCTTTCCTGATTGGTTATCATGTATTGAGATAAATATCCGCGGTCAAATTGCAGACCCTCAACGACCTCGTATGAATTGCCGAGCGTATTTGAATCGTCAATTGTCACAACACCTTCTTTTCCTACTTTCGCCATTACCTCGGCAATGAGTTTGCCCATACCGGCGTCTTTTGAGGAAAGTGCCGCGACCTCTTCTATTTTTTTATTATCGTTAATATCTTCTTTTTGGCTCTCCAGCGACCTAATGACAACAGTTTCGCTCATTTTTTTCAGCTCTTCGGCGAGCTGGATGACGTTAAATCCTTTTTCGCGGATTATTTTTTCTCCTTCGTCTATCATCGCATGCGCCAAAACAACGGAGGTGGTTGTGCCGTCGCCTACCTTGTCGTTAGTCTTATCGGCCGCCTGCTTGATAAATTCCGCGCCCAAGTTTTCCCATTTGTCCTGAAGTTCAATCTCTTTTGCCACCGTTACGCCGTCAAAAGTTACTTGCGGGGCTCCGTAGCTTTTTTCAATGACAACGGCACGGCCCCTCGGGCCCAAAGTCATTGTCACCGCCAAAGCCAGCTTGTCAATTCCCTTTTTCATCGACTCGCGTGCTGATTCATTAAAAAGTATCTGCTTAGCCATAATATTTTTAAGACCGTCGCACGCATAAATTTTGAAATGACCTTGCGAGCGCGACTGGCGCGAGCACGAGGAATTTTCTAGCAAGAAAATATCCGTGTCATTTCAAAATTTATGCGAAGACGGTAAAAATTAGTTAATAATTCCCAAAATATCCTCCTCCTTCGCTATTAAATATTCCTTATCATCCCCGCCTGCATCGCTATGCGAAGCATTGCGGGCAGGGACCTTAAATTCATCCCCTGCATATTTTCGAAATATTACTCTGTCCCCGACTTTAACGCTGACCGGGACTAGCGTCCCGTTTTCAAGCCTCTTTCCTTCGCCTACCGCGAGAACCTTCCCTTCCTGCGGTTTTTCTTTGTCGGCTGTATCGGGAATAAAAATCCCCCCTTTTGTTTTTTTTGACATTTCATCGTCGGACAAGGGCTCTATTAAAACCCTATCGCCTAATGGTTTGATATTCATTCTCACTACTAATTACTAATAATTACGAATCTACGAATGCATTAGTATATTAGTACACATTCGTAATTGGTAGGGTTGGCACTCGCGACCTTTGAGTGCTAACTGAATACTAACAGAACTGAGAAGACCAAGTCAAGGTTACTATAAAGCCTTCTTCAGCCATTGACCGGTATAAGATTGTTTGTGTGCGGCAATTTCCGCCGGTGTTCCTTCGGCCACAACCCTTCCTCCCTCCTCGCCTCCCTCGGGGCCCATGTCTATTATCCAATCGGCATTTTTTAAAATATCCAAGTTGTGTTCAATAACTAAAACGCTGTTGCCCTTGTCCGCAAGAGCGCGCAAAATATTGAGCAGTTTTTGGATATCGTCAAAATGAAGCCCTGTGGTCGGCTCATCCAAAATGTAGAGCGTGCGTCCGGTCGCTTTTTTTGAAAGTTCAAAAGCAAGCTTTACTCTTTGTGCCTCTCCTCCCGAAAGAGTTGTCGCGGGCTGGCCCAGTTTCATGTATCCAAGTCCTACGTCCACCAAAGTTTTTAAACGGTCGGCTATCTGCGGAATATCTTTGAAAAACACGTGCGCTTCTTCAATGGAAAGAGAGAGCACATCGGCGATATTTTTATTTTCGTATAAAATTTCCAGAGCCTCTTTGTTGTAGCGCCTGCCTTTGCATTCTTCGCATTCAACATAAATATCGGGCAAAAAATACATTTCTATTTTTTTGACGCCCTGCCCTTCGCAAACCTCGCAGCGCCCGCCTTTTACGTTGAAAGAAAATCTGCCGGTTTTATACCCCCTCGCGCGCGCTTCAACCGTGCGCGCGAAAATGTCGCGAACAAACGAAAACACTCCCGTGTACGTCGCAGGGTTGCTTCTGGGAGTGCGCCCTATCGGAGACTGGTCCATTAAAATTGCTTTATCAATATGTTCCAACCCTTCTATTTTTTTATGCGCGCCCGGCTGCGCTTTGGCGCCGTAAAAATATTTTAAAAGAGAGCGCGCTAAAATATCGTCTATCAAAGATGATTTGCCGGAACCCGAAACGCCGGAGACAACAACCAATTTTTCCAGCGGGATTTTTACATCAATATTTTTTAAATTGTGTTCGGAGGCGCCGATAATATGTAGAGCTTCGGCCTTCGGCTTGGCACCAGGTTTTGCAGAAACCCGCGTATTTTTCTGCTGAAAAATCGCTCGTCTCGCGCCGTCGCGCTGCGAATGTTCCTGCAAGACTTGTGTCTTCGCCTCGGCTCGAACCTCCTTCCTTCCGCTCAAATAATCTCCCGTCAGCGTTTTTGCTTTGAGTAAATCCTTGTAAGTACCTTCAAAAATAATTTTTCCGCCGTGTTTGCCTGCGCCGGGTCCCATGTCTATTATCCAGTCCGCCTCGCGCATTGTTTCGGAATCGTGTTCCACCACCAAAACGGTATTTCCGAGGTCGCGGAGGTCTTTTAATGTTTTGATAAGCCTTGCATGGTCGCGCGGGTGCAGGCCTATTGAAGGCTCGTCTAAAACATAAATAACCCCAGTAAGCGAAGAGCCTATTTGCGTGGCAAGGCGCACTCTTTGAGCTTCGCCACCGGCAAGAGTGGTGGATTCGCGGTCCAGAGTCAGATAATCCAGGCCGACTTCAAGTAAAAATTCCAGCCTCCGTGTAATTTCTTTTAGAAGCGGCTTCAGCGCTCCTGTTTCGGGGTGCGCGAAAAAATCCTTCGCGCTCTCAATGGTCATTGCCGATATTTCGGCGATGTTTTTTTCATGCCCGCCTGCCGAGGAGGCAGGAAATGTGACTGCCAGCGCTTCTGGCTTCAGCCGACGGCCTGCGCACGACGGGCATTTTTCTATTTTCATGTACTTTTCAAGTTCTTCACGCGTCCATTCGGACTCGGTTTCCTTCCACCTGCGCTTTAGATTTTCGGCAACTCCCTCAAAAGAATTTTTGTCGCCTTCCTCGAAGTCCGACTTCCCCGGGAAGTCGGACTTCTTCCCGTGCGACTCGCCGTATAAAATTATTTTTCTT
>MFHL01000032.1:1816-7020 GCA_001778595.1 Candidatus Giovannonibacteria bacterium RIFCSPHIGHO2_02_FULL_44_11 | reverse complement strand
CATGACAAGCTCAATGTCCACTTCCATTGTTGAGCCGAGGCCCGTGCAATGCGCGCACGCACCGAACGGGCTATTGAACGAAAATAATCTCGGCTCTATCTCGGGCAAAGATATTCCACAATCGGCGCAGGCGAAAAATTCCGAATACAAAATATCATTTATTAAAATTATTCCTTTGCCTACTTTGAGCGCGGTCTCCAATGATTCACGCAGCCTCGGCCTGTCCAGGTCTTTATCCATCAATAATCTGTCCACGACAACTTCAATAGTGTGATTTTTTTTCGGGTCAAGCGCCTTTTCCGCCAAATCTTCAAGCCTCATCATTTCGCCGTCAACGCGCACCCGCAAAAAGCCTCCGCGTTTTATTTCTTCAAAAATATTGCGGTGCTCGCCTTTTTTTCCTTTAACGACGGGGGCCAAAATGGATATCGCCGTGCCGTTCTTTAATTTCAAAACCTGCTTTAATATTTCGTCCGCACTTTGTTTGGCAACAGGCTTTCCGCATTTCGGGCAATGCGGTATGCCGGCGCGCGCGAATAAAATACGGAGATAATCATATATCTCGGTTATCGTGCCGACAGTAGAACGCGGATTTTTTGCCACGCTTTTCTGGTCTATCGCGATGGCAGGAGAAAGTCCTGTGATGGATTCCGCATCGGGTTTTTCTTTAACACCCAAGAATTGTCTGGCATAGCTGGACAAGGATTCTACGAATCGTCGCTCGGCTTCGGCGTAAATGGTATCAAATGCAAGCGAAGATTTTCCGGAGCCCGAAAGGCCGGTAATGACCACCAACTTTCCTTTAGGGATATCCGCGTTAACGTCCCTCAAATTGTGCACCCTCGCTCCGCGTATTTTTATATATGATTGTTCAGGCATGAATTAGTCATTATATACAGATGTCAAGGTTATTTCAAGTTTTGCCCAAAAGCAACAAAAAAGCCCCATATTAACAGGGCTTTACTAAAATTAAGACAACATCGATTCAAGCGCTTTCGCATTGTCAGCGACTTTTCCCAAAGCCGCCAAATAAAATTTCGACTTGGGCAACAGGTCCTTCGCGGCCGCCATAATATCGATGACGGTAACAGGGTCTACGTAAGAATCAAAAAATTCTTCGCTTGTGTGAAGGTCCAGACCGTGCATTTCTGCGCTTCCACCGGCAAAAGCAATATTCAAAGCGCTTTCCAAATGCGTTGCAACTGACGTCTTATAAATATTCTTGGCTTTCTGGAGCTCTTTTTCGGTTATGCCATTTATCAGAATACTATCCAGCTCATCAAAAATCATGGCGACCGCCGGCACAACATTTACAGGATCGGCTCCGAAATCAATCCTGAAATTTCCGGCATTTTCATAAACGGAAGCACCTGCTTGTATGTAATAAACCAGGCCTTTTTGGGAGCTTACTTTGGAAAAAAGTCTGGAGCTCGTTCCTCCGCCCAGGATAACTCCCAATAAAGTTGCCGTTACCCTTGATTTTTCAAAACCTTTTTGAGAGCGAATCCATTCAGCAGGAAGAGTACCCATCGTGCATTTGAGCTGTTTAAGATCATTTTCCCGCAAAAAAAGTTTTCTATCAGGAACATAGGAAAAATCAACGGAAGGCAATATTGCCCGCCCGTATGGCCTCTCAAAGCCGTCTCCGAAATATTTGAAAGCCAGCTCAAAAACCTTTTCGGACTTTATGCCGCCCGCCACCGAAAGAACCATGTTTCTCGGCACAAAATATTTTGCATGATAATTGAGAAAAGTATCTCTGGTGAGCGAAGAAACCTGCTCTGCCGTGCCGGTTATGCTTTCTCCGTAAGGATGCCTGCCCCAGATCATTCTAGAGAATAAACGGGCATGCACTTCTTTAGGATCGTCATCATCTTCCGCGATTTCCTGCAACACTCTTCCGAGCTCTGTTGAAATATCGTCTGCTTTGAAAAGAGGACGTATTATACAGTCTGACAGAATATCAAACATAAGCTCAACATTTGACTGCGTCAACGCGTAAAAACATATCCTGTCATGAGACGTATATGCATTCGGCATGGCGCCTTCCTGCTCAATGAGTCCGCTTATCAATTCTTCGCTCGGAAATTTTTCGCCGGCTTTAAAAACCATGTGCTCCAAAAAATGAGCCGAACCAATCTCCTCCGGCTGTTCCACAGACGACCCGCCTTTTATATGGATGGTGAGCGCCACCAAAGGATTCGGCATTTCTTTGTGCACAACCCAGAGGCCGTTTCCCATTTGCCATTTTCTATAAGACATTTATGCTCTTTTCAAATCTTCCCTCAAAGTAGCTTAACAGAGAGAAAAAACAAGCCCCGCAGTTGCGGGGCAGGCCCATTAGGACTTTCTGATTGGCTTCCGCCAAATACTGTCTATGATTTTAAACCTCAATGCTTTCGGAGCGTTCAACACCGCGTCTTTTTTAAAAAGATCGATTATAATTTTGCTATCGGAACCGCGCGAAGTTAATATATAAATCGCATCAGAATCATACTGCATTAATCCGCGTGATACATGATTCAGACCTTCGGCATTATATTCCCGTCCGGTTTTTAATTTTACGCACGCCCGATGCAGTTTTAGTTTGCATTTTGGCGTAGCAAACCTCTTGTCTCCGCCCTGAAGAACCAGCAGTCCGCCTGACGCTACATTACCAAATCCAATCGTTTCTACGGGCGAAAGAGTATTATGCAGAGCATGGTGAATATTCAAAGAAGCCGTCCTCTCGCCTCCTTCGCTCTTTATAAAGAACCTTATAAGTTCATGGGATATTGAATCCAGCTTCTCCAGTATTTTATGCAGAGTCAAAAAAGACGATTGCTTGATCCATCCCAGCAGCCAAATTTCTCTTTTTTCCAGATTATAAATAACATTTCTTTTTCTGAGTTTTTTCTTAACCATCTTGCAATATCTCAATCTCGCCCTAAAATAGCGCTATGGCCGTTAAACTGCAAGCAGGACCCCGCCTTGACTCGGCGAGGCAGAAAATCCCCCAAAACCCCGGCGTATATTTTTTCAAAAATAGCCGCGGAAAAACGCTATACATAGGAAAGGCCGGCAACCTGCGTTTGAGGCTTGGTTCATACTTGCGAATACAAAAAAAAATAACCTACCCCCTCTCCCCCTCCCTTATTTTAAGGGAGGGGGCAGGGGGAGGGTCACGCAAACTAATCTCACTTCTTCAAGAAGCGGACAAAATAGAATGGGAAATTTTAAATTCCGAGGTCGAGGCTTTGATAAAAGAAGCTGAGCTTATCAAAAAATACCGCCCGAAATACAACGTGCTAATGCGCGACGACAAACATTATTTTTATGTCGGATTTTCCAGAGACATATTTCCAAAGCTTTTTATTACCCATCAACCGCATAACAATTTTGATTATATCGGTCCTTTTACGGAAGGTGGCGCGATTCGGTCTGTTCTTAAAACATTGCGTCGCACGTTTACATATTGCACATGTAAATCTTTGCATGCTAAACTCTGTCTCAACGGGAAAATAGGAAGATGCCATGGATATTGTTGTTTAAAAAGCCAGAGGCAGGAGCGGGTTTCTGAATATCAAAAAAACATCTCTGCAATAAAAAAAATCCTTTCGGGGAAAAACCAAAAACTGGCGCGAGAATTAAAAAAAGAAATGACCGCTCTGTCCAAAGCTAAAAAATATGAAGAGGCGGGGAAAGCACGCGACCGGATAATGGCGCTGGAAAGAATCTTTTTGCACCGCGGGGTTATAAAGCAGGACCTGCCTTCGGAATCTTTGAAAGCCCTGCGGGCGCTTGAGTCTATTTTGAATATTGAAAAAATTACAAGAATAGAGGCTTATGATATCGCGAATATCGGCGGAAAGTTCGCCTACGGCTCTATGGCTGTATTGTCCGCCAGAGGCGGATCAGCCTTGGGCGAAGAGGGTTTTATTTTAAAAAAAGAAGATTACCGGATTTTTAAAATAAACGGCGTACAAGGCTCAAACGACCCTGCGATGCTCCGCGAAGTTTTGTCGCGCAGATTTAGGCATCCTGAATGGACATACCCTCAAGTCATTATTGTTGACGGCGGTAAACCGCAATTAAGTGCTGTTTTACATGCTCAGAAACTCGCATTTAAAAATCGCTTAACCCTGCCGCGGAATGAGTCGGAATTGAATTCCGCGGCGCGCGCCCACACCTACGATTTTTCTCTGCAAGTTTCTGAGCCGCCAAAAATCATCGCGTTAACAAAAAACAAAAAGCATGCGGGCGACCATATTTTTATGAGCGGACGCGGGAATCCAATGCCGCTAGACCGCCTCCCTCCACCCCTTAAAAACCTTATTTTAAATCTGGATTCCGAAGCGCATCGGTTCGCGATTTCCCATTATAGAAGGTTCCACCGCAAAAGCCTGACTACGCCCTGTAAAAAGGCTGATTGACTTACTTTTTAAACCATGCTAACCTTAATAAATAATGCGTAATTTACTCCTTTGGACACAAATTGCCGTTTCGGCATTGTTAATCATAGCTATTTTGTTACAGCAAAAAGGCGTAGGTTTGGGCTCTACTTTCGGAGGCTCCGGCCAGATATACCGCTCAAAAAGGGGTATGGAAAAAATGCTGTTTTTGGGAACCTGCACTTTGGGAGCGCTCTTCATTATTTTGGCTCTTACAAATCTTATAGTTAAATTTTAATATTTTCTTATATTGCCGAAAATGCATTCTGAAATATTTCTTTTTGTCGCGCTCTTAATTATCGCACTGGTTTCTTTTCTGGGGATAATTTCGGATATCAGCAAACAATTTTCTTTTGAGACCCCCGCGTACGGAGGCCTGCTCAAAGAAGGCGTCATCGGGGCTCCGCGGTTCATCAATCCCATCCTCGCACAAACGGATGCCGACCGCGATCTGGTTGCTTTAATGTATACAGGACTTCTCCGCTACGACGAAACCGGCGTGTCGCAGCCTGCCCTCGCGGAAAAATATGAAATATCCCAGGACGGACTGGAATATAAAGTAACTTTAAAAAACAAACTTTATTGGTCCGATGGCGAGAAGCTTACAGCCGACGACGTGATATTCACGATAGGGCTCGCAAAAAATCCACAACTCTTGTCCCCGCGCCGCGCCAGCTGGGAAGGAGTTGGAGTGGAAAAGCAGGACGACAGCACAATATTGTTCCTGCTCAAAAAACCTTACGCGCCGTTCCCGGAAAATCTGACGCTCGGCAT